>JACPCT010000027.1 GCA_016184445.1 Candidatus Tectimicrobiota bacterium
TCCTCGCCATGACACCCCTCCCTGAAGTGAGGTCCGCAAGATTGCGCGCGGGGACGCCCCGCGGAACCCTATTATTGCCATGTGCACGAATGCGGCTTCCCAAGTGGACTCTATGGTAAAATGCCCTTGAAATCGTGTAAAGGCTCGCGGGGCACCGGGCCGCTTTGCCAGAGGGGGATACACGCGTATCTAAAGGCACCCCTTTACCAGCGGGGGGCGTGGCGAATCACGATATTTTAGGGTGCGGACTCAATGCTCACGACGGTAGCCGCCCTGAATGTTCTCATCTTTCTTCTGCCTGGTTTCGTTTCCCAAAGGATCATCGAAGGCTTGACCGTCGTCGGCAAGCGCACAGACATCACGAGAGTCATCGATGCTTTGGTGCTCTCGCTCCTGAATTACTTGGCTTACACCTTCACGGCACTTTACATTTCCACAAAACCCGTTCCTCTGTCTTTGACCCCTGAAGGGCACCTCCAATTTGGAATCAGTGATGTGGCGGGCCCAGGGGTACTGATATTGATATCCCTGCTTATGGGACTTATTTTCTCAAAAAGCATCAACGCGGGCTGGCACTACGCCTTCCTCAGACGCATACGGCTCACCCGAAGGACAGGCCGGGTTGACATTTGGTACGATGTTTTTAGCGACTTCCGGGGGCATTGGATTCGAGCGCATCTCAAAGATGGCACGACAATTACCGGCTGGCCTGATTACTATTCCGACAACCCCGAAAAACGCGAGCTTTTCTTAGCAGACGCGGAAGTAACGACCCCCTCGTACAAATCGAGATTCTACGGAGGTGAGCCATGCCTAAAGAAGAGAGGAACATCCAAGAGGGGCGGGGAGAGCGGCCAAGTTCTCCACGCCCAAAACCAGAAGAGATCGAAAAGAAAGAGAGAGGCGAGAAGCCACCCACTCCACGGCCTCAACCGCAGCCTCCAGCGTCGAAGTAAGTTCCCCTCCTTCTCGTCGGCGAGACGGGGAGCCCTCCCATGGACCACCACGCGATCGTCCGCGAGGAGTTCGCCCGCCAGGCGGAGACCTTCGGCCGCTCGGCCACGGTCGCCCGGAAGGGCGAGGCCGAGCGCGTGGTGGAGGCCCTCGGGGAGGCCCGGCGGGGGCGGGTGCTGGACCTGGCCTGCGGGCCCGGGCTCCTCGCCGAGGCCCTCGGGCGCGGGGCGCGCGAGGTGGTGGCCTTTGACCTTACCCCCGAGATGCTGGCGCAGGCCCGGGCGCGCTGCGAAAGGGCGGGGCTCGCGAACGTCCGCTTCGGCCAGGGCCGGGCCGAGGCCCTCCCCTTCGCCGGGGGCGAGTTCGACGCCGCCGTGACGCGGCTCGCGCTACACCACTTCCCCGACCCCGGCCCCCCGGCGCGGGAGCTCTTCCGCGTCCTCAGGCCGGGAGGGACGGCGGCCGTGGCGGACCTCGTCTCCCCCGAGGACCCGGAGGAGGCCGCCCTCCACAACGCCCTGGAAATTCTCCGCGACCCCTCGCACACCCGGGCCCTCCCCCGGAGCGAGCTGCTCGCCCTCCACCGCGAGGCGGGGTTCGAGCTTCTCGCCGAGGCGGGCTGGGAAACCTCGCGGGAGTTCGGCGAGTGGGCCCAGATCGCGAACGCCCCGGCCCGCACCCGCGCCCTCCGGGTGGTGATGGAGGCCCTCGCCCGCCGGGGCGCCGCGGCCGGGATCGGCCTGCGCCTGGAGGGGGAGCGCCTCCTCTTCACCCACCGCTGGGTGATGCTGACGCTGCGGAAGCTCTAGGGCTTGTCGCCTCGGGCGAAGACCTGCTCCTCCGTAGGGGCGTTCCATGGAACGCCCCCACTATAATGGTTCGTAGGCCGGAGACGCCGGATAACGCCGCCACGAAAATATCCCCGGAGAAGCCCCATGCGGAAAGCACTCGGCGACGCCCTTGAGCTCTACGAAGGGATGAACGAAGCGGGACGGGCGCACTGGCGCGATCGGGCCGTTCCCTCGATCCGGTTCGAGGACGGCGAGGAGCGGGATTTGTTCATGGAAAATCTCGACCGGATCGACCGGGGAGAGGAGACGAAGGATTAGTGGGGGCGGGTTTGAAACCCGCCCCCACGAAATCAAGATCACGATGATGCCCTTCATGGAAGGGCGTTCCGTGGGATGCCCCGGCAAGACGGCAAGGTGAACCCGCCGCAAGGGCGGCACCCGCTCCTACTCGGGCGTGACGGGCCGCTCGCCGGGGCCGGGGCCCTCGGCGGGCGCCGGGCGCTCCCCGGCGTGGGGGGTGTGGACGAGGCCGGGCAGGCGCTCCGAGAGAATCTCCTCCGCCTCCTCGACCACGCGCCGCACCACCTCCGCCGCCGGCACGACCGCGCGGATCAAGCCCGCGTCCTGGCCGATCAGGATGGAGGCCTCCTGGGGGTCGCCGTGCCCGCGGGCCTCCTGGACCGCGGCGAAGGCCTCGGCCCGGTTCTGGCGCAGGTCCCACTCCCGCCCCGCCCAGCGCTCGATGAAGCGGTTGCGCCAGGCCCGCGCCATGGCACCGGGCCACACCTGGCCCGAGGCGATGTCGGGGATCTCGGTCAGCACCGTGTCGTGCCCGTCGCTGCGGACGATGACGTCCTTGAAGGCCTGCGGCAGGGGCGACTCCTCCGTCGCCAGGAAGCGCGTCCCCATGAGGACGCCCTGCGCCCCCAGGCAGAGGGCGGCGGCCAGCCCCCGCCCGTCGGCGATCCCGCCGGCCGCCAGGACCGGCAGGGGCGCGACCGCGTCCACCACCATGGGCAGGAGGGCGAGCGAGGCCATCCAGCCCACGTGGCCGCCTCCCTCCGAGCCCTGCGCCACGATCACGTCCGCGCCCGCATCGGCCGCCCGCCGGGCCTCGTCCACCCGGCCCGCCATGAACATCACCTTGGAGCCCGCATCATGGGCGCGGTCGAAATAGGGCTTGAGGGCCACCTCCCGGCGGCACCAGGCGAAGGCCATGACGCCGGGCCGCTCGGCCAGGCCCGCGGCCAAGCCCTCCTCCTGAAGGCGGAAGATGAGGTAGTTCAGGGCGAAGGGCTTCTCCGTCGCCTCGCGGATGGCCGCGCAGGTGGACTTCACCTCCTGGGCGCTCATCGGGGTGGCGCCGACGGCCCCGAGGCCGCCGGCCTCGGACACCGCGGCCGTCAGCTTCGCGGCGCTCGCCGAGGCCATCCCCCCGAGAAAGACGGGGTGGGTGATGCCCAGCAGCTCGCAAACGGGTGTGCGGATCATCCCGGTCCCTCCAGGCGCGAGTGATCGAAGACCGCCTGTGCGCATTCACTCGATGAGTGGACGGGCATTATAACCCCATCCGGAAAAACGCGCCCCCGCCCGGGGGCGGGGGCGCCAGGTGAGCGGGCGCTCTTCCGCGTCACTCCTCCCCGTCCTCGAGGGACTCCGCCCGCGCCTCTTCCTCGTCCTCCATCCTCAGCCACTCCTGTTTTCCGATCACCGCCCGCCCCGTCTCCACGGCGGCCCAGAACAGCGGCAGCACGCAGGTGTCGCACATGGGGCCGCTCATCGCGGTGCACGCCTCGAAGACGGGCCCGCGGCAGATGCGCCCGCACTTGGGGCGGCGCCACGCCATCCCGGCGGCGGGGGAATGCCTGGTCATGATCGCCTCCCGGCCGGCGGCGGGGACTAAACCGGATGTTCCTGGGCAGCGTGACCGAGCAGGTGCTCCGGCACGCCCCCTGCCCCGTCTTCGCGATCCGCATCAAGGGGCAGGAGGTTCAGGTGAGGGCCGGGGCGGAGGCGGAGGCGCTCGTCCCCTAGCCAAGGCGGTTCCGAGGCTTTCCCGGGGGACGGATGCGCCCCCGGGGCGTTTTCGCTGGATTTATGTGCACCTCAGCCAGGAAATCGGGCTCCCCGCGGCAAAAAAGATTGCCGGGAATAAAGGAGTAATATATCTTAAATCGAGACGTTGACCTCTGGGCGTCGATTCGGAAGCGGTGTCCATCGGAAACGGCAAAAGGAGGCGGACGGATGAGCAAGAAAAACCGGGGGAAGACCCCCAAAAACTCTCCGGGCGGCCGGGGGGGCGGGGCGCGGATCGCCATCGGCCTCGCCGCCGCCCTGGGGCTGGCCGCGGGCATCTTCTACTGGAAGGCCCCCACCCCCTTCTCCACCGCGAGCCTCAAGGCCCGCGTCCCCGGCGGGGAGCGCCGCCCCACCCTCTCCCCGGCCCTCTTCACGGGAGTGGTGGCCCAGGCCTACCAGCTCGCCCGGGAGATCCCCCAGGTCCTCGACCAGCTCTACTGCTGGTGCAAGTGCATCGAGAACCACGGCCACAAGAGCAACCTCTCCTGCTTCGTGGACAGCCACGCGGCCGGCTGAGGGGTCTGCGTCGAAACGGCGCTGGTAGCGTCGGAGATGACCAAGCGGGGCAAGACGATCCCCCAGATCCAGGCCGAGCTCGACCGCAGGTACGGCGGCTAGGGCGGCGGGCGCCATGCTTTTGTAGGGGCGACCCTTGAGGCCGCCCGCTGTCAAACGCGGAAAGGGCGGGCTGAGGCGGAGAGTTTCCATGGGGTGCCTTGCCTTCGTAGGGGCGAGGCGTGCCCGGACCCTATAGATCAAATCGGCGTCTGTAGGGGCAGGCCTCCGTGCCTGCCCTGCTGTGCCCGGACGGGCGGCCACAGGGGGCCGCCCCTACCCCACTGGGGACAGGCAACGCGGCGGGGTTTCGTAATTCGGCGGGGCGGAGGGACGGATGAAGGCTTGGAAGAGTTCGCGGGCGGGCGCGCTCCTGGGCGCCTTCCTCCTCCTCGCGCCCGCCCTGGCCCTCGCCCACGGCGCCGTCTCCCACGTCCCGGGCGACAGCGACTTCGGGGCCGTGGCCGGGCGCTACCAGTTCCTCATCGAGAACCGGGACGAGATCGTCCGCTCGGAGGAGCCCCTCTACATCGTCCTCCGGGTGATCGACCTCGAGAAGGGCGCCCCCCTCGCGGGGGCGCGCGTCCTGGCCGCCCCGCGCATCCCCCAGGGCTTCCGCGACCTGCCCCCCCCGAACGGGGACAAGCCCGCGGCAAGCACCCATGACAGCCACGGCGGCAGCGGCCACGCCGCCGCGCCGCCGGGGAGCTTCCTCAAGTGGGGGCCGGGCGGGCGGCCCGACCTGAGCGGCTTCCAGGCGGCCCCCGAGGGGACGGAGGCGGGCCACTACCTCGTCGGCTTCCGGCCCGCCCTCGCCGGCCCCCACCTCCTCCAGGTGGCCCTCCTCCTGCCGGGCAAGGGGGGGGAGGTGCTCCTCACCCAGCTCCCCTTCCAGGTGAGGAAGCCGGCCGGGCCCAACCTGCGGCTCTGGCTCTCGCTCGGGGCGGCGCTCCTGAGCTTCGTCCTCGCGGGCTACGCGCTCCGGGTGCGCCACCTGCGCCCCGCGCCCGCCGCCGGGCCCTTCGACCTCCTCAGCCTCCCCTGGCTCTCGCGCATGATGCGGAGCCCCTGGTGGCAGCCCGTCCTCCAGCTGCCCTTCCTCCTGGGCTTCGCGCTCATCATCTGGCTCGGCTTCGTGGACACCCCGGAGTCCTCGCGCAACCTCTCGACCCTCCTCATGTGGACGCTCTGGTGGGCGGGGGTGATCTTCACCTTCGTCCTGGCGGGCCGCTTCTGGTGCATCATGTGGGCGAACCGCCTCACGGGCGCCGGGCGCCAGCTGCCCCGCCGGCTCCGCACGCTGTGGCCCGCGACGGCGCTCTTCTTCCTCCTGACCTGGGCGGACGGCTACTGGGGCATCGTCCGCAGCCCCTACGTCACGGCCTGGATCCTCACCGCCTTCTTCGCCGCCGCCCTCCTCGCGGGCGCGCTCTTCGCCCGCCGCACCTTCTGCCGCTACGCCTGCCCCATCGGGGGGATCATCGGCCTCTACTCCATGATCGCCCCCATCGAGCTGCGCGCCAAGAGCCTGGCCGTCTGCCGCGAGGACCCGGGCAAGGCCTGCTACGTGGGGAGCGGGCGGGGCCGGGGCTGCCCCATGTTCGAGTTCCCCCAGCGGATGGACTCGAACGCCTACTGCATCTACTGCGGGGAGTGCCTCAAGACCTGCGACCGGGATAACCTCACGCTGCGCTTCCGCGCCCTCGGCAAGGACCTCTGGGCCACCGCCACCCGCCGCCTGGACGAAGCCTTCCTCGCCGTGGCCATGGTGGCCGTCGCCGGGATGGCCGCCGGCCACATGGTGGGGCCCTGGCACAACTGGATGCGCGCCCTGGCGGAGTTCCTGCCCTGGGGCCGCCTGGGGATCACGACGCCCGCGGGGGCGGACAGGGCCACCTACACCCTCGTCTTCTGGGCCTCGGCGATTCTCATCCCCCTCGCCGTCTACGCGGCGGGCTCGCTCGCCTGGCGCCTGGCGGGGCGGCCGGAGGCGGCCTCCCCCTACAGGCTCTTCGTGCGCTTCGGCTACGCCTTCGTCCCCCTGGGCCTCGCCATGCACCTGGCCCACAACCTCCCGCACCTGTTCCTGGAGGGCCCCATGGCCGTCCCCGTCTTCCAGAAGACGGTCAGCCTCTTCACCCCCTGGTTCATCGGGGCGCCCGACTACAGCCCCGCCCCCTGGCTGGAGCTCCCCGTCCTCCAGTTCCTCCAGACCCTCATCCTCCTCGCCGCCCTCCTCCTGAGCCTCTACGCGGCCTGCCGCCTCTCCCTCGCCCAGTGGGGGGCGGCCGCTTTCTCCCTCCGGGGGCCCTGGCCCTACATGGCCCTCATCCTCCTCATCACCCTGGCCAACCTCTATCTCCTGAACCTCCCCATGGGGGCGAGGCACGGGTAGGGGGCCCGCCATTCAGGCAAGCGGCGGGGTCTTTGCAGGGGCGTTCAATCAACGCCCCAACGGGTTCATTCGGCCTCCTCATGGTCTGTAGGGGCGAATCTTGTATTCGCCCCGCTGGAGGACATGGGGCGAACACGAGGTTCGCCCCTGCGGAGGGCAGGAACCTGGCGGGAGGGACAAACGTTTGATGTACCAAATGCCCTTCAACCCTCCCCCTCTGAGAGGCCGCCCATGCGCGCGCTTCCGGTCCTCCTGATCACCGCCTGTCTCCTCCCCTCACCTTTCGCCGGGGCCGCGCCCACCCCTTCGGCAAGCCCGGGGCAGGCCACCCCCGGCATGGTCCTCGTCCCCGCAGGCCCCTTCACCATGGGGCGGGACGGCGGCCCCGCCAGCGAGGCCCCGGCCCACACCCTCACCCTCCCCGCCTTCTGGATCGGCAAGACGCTCGTCACCCAGGCCGGCTTCGCCCGCTTCCTGAACGCGAACCCGGGGGGCCCGAGGGGCCCCCAAGGGGAGCGCTACTTCGACGAGGAGGACGAGGACGCGCGGATCCACCTGAAGGAAGGGAAGTGGACGGCGGACCCTGGCTTCGAGAAGCATCCAGCGAGCGAGGCCAGCCTGCGGGGGGCGGCGGCCTACTGCGCCTGGGCGGGCAAGAGGCTCCCCAGCGAGGCCGAGTGGGAGAAGGCCGCGCGCGGCGCGGACGGCCGCC
>JACPCT010000028.1 GCA_016184445.1 Candidatus Tectimicrobiota bacterium
GGCAGGGGAGGCGAAAACACGATCTTGGGATGGGGGTTGAAGCCCCGGGAGTGTTCCACCCGGCAGCCCGCCCGCTGGACGGCGCGGTTGAAGGCCCGCAGCACATCGAGGTGGCTGAGGAAGCGCAGGTCCCCTCGCTTCTCGAACAAGAAGCGGAACCGCCGGACCGGTACGTCCGGCTGCTCGGCCGCGAGGCCGGGGTTGTCCTCCCCGGCGCCCTCGAAGCCCAGGGGCACTGGGTCATCTTCCCGCGGTGAGGAGCGCCGGCGCTCACGGCGGCGGGAGGACTGCTTCGCCAGCGCGAGCTCCACGGGCTCGGGCGGAGTCATGTCCACGCCCGGCGGGAGGTCAGCCGCCTGATGCGAACCGTCCATGCCCGAGACCGAGGTGGAAGCGCAGCCGTTGTTCCCCGCCGCCTTGGGAGGGAGAAAGGGGAGCAACCCCCCGGCCGGAAGCAGAGGCTTCTCGTAGTGGTACTTGATGCCCTTGTACTTATCGAGGATGCCGCACTGGCCGCAGGACTCGTAGCGGCAGTCGCCGATGGTGATCTCGCGCAGGGCGCGGCGCCAGTCGGCGAGCTGGTATTCCTTCGTCACGCCGCAGTCGAGATGATCCCAGGGCAGGGGCTCCTCGACGGGAATCTCCCGGTAGGCGTACCACTCCGGGTCGAGACCGTGGGCGGCGAAAGCGGCCGTCCACTTCCTGATGTCGAAGAACTCCTTCCAGCCGTCGAATTTGCAGCCCAGGTCCACGGCCGTCTCGACGACATCGGCTAGGCGGCGGTCGCCCTTGGAGAGGACGGCTTCGAGGAAGCTGTGCGCGGGGTCGGACCAGTGGAGCTTGATCCGCCGGTCAGGCACGTGCCGCTTGATGAAATCCAGTTTGGCCCGGATCTCCTCCCGGCGGTTCTGGGGGAACCACTGGAAGGGGGTGTGGGGCTTGGGGACGAAGGTGGAGAGGCTCGCGTTGATGAAGCGGAAGCGCTCGCCCGTCCGCCGCGAGCGCATCTGGCCGCACGCCATCAGCATGTCGGCCATCTGGCGGAGGTCCTCAAAGGTCTCGGTGGGCAGGCCCAGCATGAAATAGAACTTCACGCCCGGCCATCCGGCGTCGAGGATGTCCTGAAGGTTGCGGCGCAGGTCCGCCTCGGTGAGCACCTTGTTGATCACGTTGCGCAGCCGCTCGCTCCCCGCCTCGGGGACGAGGGTGAAGCCGGTGCGCCGCACCCGGGCGATCTGGGCGAGGAGGTCGGGGCTCATCGCCCCCACACGGAGGGAAGGCAGCGAGATGGAGGTCTGCATCGGGGCGAGGCGCTCCATCAGTCGGGGCACCAGACCCTTGAGGGGCTGGTAGTCGGCGATGCAGAGGGAGGAGAGGCTGAGCTCCTCGTAGCCGGTGTTCCGCAGCGATTCCTCGGCCAGCTCCATGACCTTCCACGGGTCGCGGTCGCGGACGGGCCGGTAGACCATCCCCGCGTGGCAGAAGCGGCAGCCGCGGGTGCAGCCCCGCTGCACCTCCAGGGTGACGCGGTCATGCACCACCTGGGTGTAAGGGACGATGGGGGCGGTCGGGTGGGGGGAGTGGTTCAAGTCCTCCAGGACGCGGGCGAGGACAGGCCGCCGGTGGCCGCCCGCGTGGCGGAAGCCCCGCACGCTGCCGGAGGGCTCGTGCTCGACGATGTAGCGGCTGGGGATGTAGACGCCCTGGAGGCGCTCCAGGCGGTCGAGAAGGGCCTCGCGGGGCTCGCCGGAGCGGCGCCAGGCTTCGTGGGCATCCACAATCTCGGGGAGGATCTCTTCCCCGTCCCCGAGGGCCACGGCGTCGAAGAAGGGGGCCACGGGCTCGACGTTGAAGACGACCGGCCCGCCCGCCACTACGAGGGGGTCATCGCGGCGGCGCTGGGAGGCGCGCCGGGGGATGCCAGCCAGGTCGAGGAGGAGGACGACGTTGCTGGCCGCCAGCTCGTAGAGGAGGGAAATCCCGAGGATGTGGAACTCGCGCACGGGGGTGCGGCTTTCCAGGGTGGCCAGGAGCGCGCCTTTCTCCCGGAGGATGCGCTCGAAGTCGCTCCAGGGAAGGAAGACGCGCTCGGCGGCGATATCTTCCCTGCCGTTCAGGAGGTGGTAGAGGATACGGACGCCGTTGTGGGACATCCCCACTTCGTAGGTGTCCGGGAAGGCCAGGGCGACCCGGCTGCGCACCCGGGAGAGGTCCTTGCGGATGACGTTGACCTCGTTGCCCAGATAGCGCGAAGGCTTTTGGACGAAGGGAAAGACGTCCCGCGAATAATCCAGCGTCATGTTTTGTACCTGCAATCTTCATCCTTCCCGGAAGAGCCGGGGAGGGAATCATCGCTCTGGCCGCCCGCGCGGCGCCTTGCGGCGGGCGGGGCAGGATCCACTCATAGTGCGGAAATCAGGGCGATTGATCAACCCGGGAGAATATCAGACATAAAAATCCGGTTATCTCGCGCAAACCGCCCCGGCCTCCCTTCGCTCAGAATGCGTTGAATCCCTTGCGGCGCAGCCTCACGTTGACGACCAGGGACACGGCGATGAAGGAGGTGAGGGACGCGCTCCCGCCGTAGCTGACCAAGGGGAGGGGGATGCCCACGATGGGGATGAGGCCGAGCGTCATGCCAATGTTGAAAGCCGAGTAGAGGAAGAAGGAAGTGGCCACCCCGGTGGCGATGAGGGCGCCCTCCTTGTCCCCGGCGTTGAGGGCGGCCAGCATGCAGCGGTGGATGAAGATCAGGAAGACCACGAGAAGGAAGGTCGCCCCCACGAAGCCCAGCTCCTCGCTCAGGACCGAGAAGATGAAGTCGGTGTGCTTCTCGGGCAGGAAGTGAAGGCGGCTCTGGGTCCCCTGGAGGAGGCCCTTCCCCCAAAACTCCCCGCTCCCCACGGCGATCTTGCTCTGCATGCTTTGGTAGCCCGTGCCGAGAGGATCGGCGTCCGGGTTGAAGAGGGTGAGGATGCGGTTCCGCTGGTAGTCCTTCAGGAAGGCCCAGCCCACAGGGGCAATGACCAGCAGCCCCGCGCCCACAACGTAGGTGAGGCGCCGCTGTACGCCCACCGTGAACGCCATGACGGCCGCCGTGAGGAAGATCGTGAAGGCCGTGCCGAGGTCGGGCTGCCTGGCGATCAGGACCACCGGGATCGCGACGAGGACGAAGGGGTAGAGGAGATCGCCGAGCCGGAGGGGCTCGGTGCTGTCCCGGGAGCCGAAGATGCGCGCGAGGAGGATGATGATGGCGAGCCGGCCCACCTCGGAGGGCTGCAGCCGCATGGGGCCGAGGACGAGCCATCGCTTGGCCCCGTACACCACCCGCCCCGCGATCAGCACCATGATCAGGAGGATGATGACCAGGCCGTAGATGAAATAGGCCATGCGGGTGAAGTGGTGGTAGTCGAAGAGGAGGGTGAAAGCCAGCACCAGGAGGCCGATGGTGGACCACAGGGCCTGCTTCCAGTGGAGGCCGCTGGCCAGGAGGTCCGGATTGGAGTGGACCGCGCTGTAGATCATGAGGACGCCGATGGTTGATAGGAGCAGGGTCGTTCCCACCAAGAGCCAATCAATCTGGCCGAGGGCCCTCCGGAAGGGAGAGAGGGTTATGAGGAGGGGGGCGCTAGTCCTCAAGGAGGTTTCCCTCCTGGCGGGTGGAGGTGGCCACCGGGGCGGTCCGGGCCCCCGAAGGGGTCGAGGCCACCGCCTGCGGCTGACCGGGAACCCCCAGATAGGAGGCGATGAGGTCCCGGGCGATGGGCGCGAAGGATGAGCCCGCCTTTCCAGTGTGTTCGCCCAGGATGGCGATGGCGATCTTGGGATTTTCGAAGGGCGCGAAAGCCACGAACCACCCGTGATCCCGGAATTTCCGCGGGAGATCCTCAGGCTTGGTCTTCCGCCCCGTGAGGTTCAGGCGGACGGCCTGTGCCGTCCCCGTCTTCCCGGCCACGATCACCTCGGCGAGGGCAGCCTTCTTGGCGGTCCCGCGGGGGCCGTTCACCACTTCGCGGAGTCCCTCCCGCACGGTGTCGAACACCTCTTTCCCGATGGGGAGCCTTCGGATGGGGGAGGGCAGGTGCTCGTAGACGACTTCTCCGCGCGGGGAAGTCACCCGCCGCACAACATAGGGTTTCCACAGGGTACCCCCGTTGGCGACGGTGGCGATGAGGTTCGCGGCCTGCATGGGGGTGATCAGGTTGAAGCCCTGGCCGATGGAGACGCTGATCGTCTCGCCCGGATACCATTTTTCGCCGAAGCGCCTCCGCTTCCATTCGTCGGAGGCGACGAGGCCGCCCTTCTCCCCGGGGTCGTAGCCGGTGGGTTCTCCCAGGCCGAACATGTGGGAGTAGCGGGCGATCCGTTCGATCCCCAGCTTGTTGCCGACGGTGTAGTAGTAGACGTCGCAGCTCTGGGCGAGGGACTGGACCATGCCGATGGGGCCGTGCCCGCCCTCCTTCCAGTCGGCGAAGACGCGCCGCCCGAAGGGGAAGGAGCCGTTGCAGTAGACCAGTTCGTCGGGGCGCATCACTTTTTCGTTCAGGGTCGCGAAGGCCATGACGATCTTGAAGATCGACCCAGGCGGGTACTGCCCGCGGGTGGAGCGGTTCTCGAGGGGCTTGAGAGGGTCGTTCATGAGCCTGCGCCACGCCCGGCTGCGGATTCCGCCCGCGAACTGGTTCGGGTCGATGGGCGGGTTGCTGACCAGGGCCAGGATGGCCCCGTCGCCCGGATCGAGAACGACGATGCTTCCCTCGAAATCCCGGAAGAGCTCCTCGGCCTTCGTCTGGAGGGCGTCATCGATGGTGAGGTGCAGGTTGTTCCCGGGCTTTTCGACGAAAGGCCGCACAACCCGCAGCTCGCGCCCGTAGGCGTCCACCTCCTGGAGCTGCTGGCCGTCCACCTCTCCCAGGTAGCCCAACACGTGCCCTCCCCGGCGCTCGATCCGGTAGTTTCGCAGGGGCGCGATCTGGGTGTAGACCCCGGGGAAGTCCGGCCGGTGCTCCTCGAAGAAGGCGACGGTGTTCCGGTCCACGTCGGCCTTGATGAGGAAGGGCCGGAAGGGATTGGCGCGCCGCACTTTCTCGCGGAGCTCGTCGTAGGGCTGGTCGGTCATCCGGGCGAGGTGACGGACGGTCTCGTTCAAGTCGGTCGAGTTCTCCTTGACCAGATACAAGTTGAA
Organism: Candidatus Tectimicrobiota bacterium; assembly: GCA_016184445.1. Taxonomy (GTDB): domain Bacteria; phylum UBA8248; class UBA8248; order UBA8248; family UBA8248; genus 2-12-FULL-69-37. Next base: position 5,186 of record JACPCT010000028.1, read on the forward strand.
CGAGGCGCGGTTGTCGGCGAGGAGACGGCCCTGGTTGTCGTAGATGAGGCCACGCGGGCTGCGGACGACGCGGTAGGCGATGCGGTTATTCTCCGAGAGGGCGCGGAATTTGTCGCCTTGCAGCACCTGGAGGTGCCACAACCTCACGAAGAGCACCATCAGGAACAGGCTGAAGGCCAGCGCCAGCCACTGCATTCGCTGGCGCATCTTGTCCGGAGTCTCCCCGCCCATCCGGCCGAACCCTGTCCGGAACATGGCTCAGGATCTCTCCGGATAGGGAGTGCCGGCGGCGGCGGGGAAGATCCGCTCCTCGGCGCCGACGAGAAGCCCCACGAGCAGGGGCGCGAGGAAGGTGTTCAGGAGGGTTGTCTTGCCGGCATCCACCCAGTACTGGGGATGAATCGGCACATCGGGCAGGAACACGAACATCAAGGTGACCGAGAGGATGGAATCGAAGATGGTGGCGAAAAAGACCAGCAGCGCGTGGAAGAGGGCCTCCCGGCCGGACACGTTCCGCCTGAGGCTTCCCGTCGCGTGCCCGATGAGCCCTTTGGAGAGGGCGTTCGCCCCGAGCAGGCCCCCCGAAAGCACGTCCTGGAAGAGGCCCAGGATGAATCCCCCGATGAGACCGGTCTCCTGGCTCCGTTGCAGGCCGAGATAAACGACGATGAGCACCATTACGTCCGGCCGCGCGCCGAGCCAGATGTTGAAATACTCGGAAACGGTTGATTGGAAGACGATCGCCCCCACCCCGACCAGGAAGTAGAAGATGATGATCACGGCCGGCCGTTCTCCTGCTCCGGGGTCATCATGATCAGCACCTCTTCAAGGCTGTTGAAATCCACCGCGGGCCTGGCCTCGGCCTGACGGAAGAGCCGCTCGCCCTTGGGGCCCACCTTGGTGACCCAGGCGACCGGCAGTCCCTTGGGGAAAACCCCGCCCAGCCCCGAGGCGATCAGCAGGTCGCCCTCGCGCACGTCGCTGTCGGTTGCCAGGTAGCGGACCTCGCTCTTGCCGCCAGGAGCCATGGCGAAGATCCCCTGGGCTCGGGTCCTCTGGACGATCACGTCCACGGCGCTTCGGGAGTCGGTGAGGAGGAGCACCCTGCTCGTCGTGCGGCCCGCGCGGGAGATACGCCCCACCACGCCCGCTTGGTTCACCACCGGCATGCCGTGCCGCACCCCATGGGTGGTCCCGAGATCCACGAGAAGGGTCTGGCCGAAGGGGCTGGCGTCCTTCCCCAGGGTGTGGGCGAGCCGGACGGGAGCGCTCAGGCCGCGGCTCGCGGTCAGCAGGCTTTCGAGGCGGTTGACCTTGGCCTCCAGCTCCCGCAGCTGGAAGGAGATCCCGCGCATGGCGGTGATCTGCTTCTTGAGGACGAGATTCTCCTCGCGCATGTCGCGCAGGAGGAGGTACTGCCGCCCGAGGTCGCGCGCCCAGCGCTTGGGAGCATCGGCGGCCTCGAGCAGGGGCCCCGAGAGGGAGAGCGCGCCCCGCTCGATGAGGGTGATGCCCCCCTGGCGGCGCACACTCAGGGTCATCAGCGTGAAGCAGATGAGGAAGAGGGATGTCAGCAGCGTGGCGCTGCGCCGTTCGAGGATGAGCTGGAACATTCCCCTTTGCGCATTCTCCGCTGGCGGGAGCGGGTGGCCTCACGCCCGGCGCAGGCGGAAGGAGTTGAGCCGAGGATCCTCAGACCGCCAGCTTGGCCAGCAGGTCCAGCTCGTCCAGCACCTTCCCGGTGCCCATGACGACTGCCGAGAGGGGATCCTCGGCGACGGTGACGGGAAGCCCGGTTTCCTCCCGCAGCAGGACGTCGAGGCCTCGGAGCAGGCTGCCTCCGCCCGCGAGGACGATGCCGCGGTCCACGATGTCTGCGGCGAGCTCGGGGGGGGTGCTCTCCAGGGCGCTCCGCACGGCCTCGACGATGGCGTTGACGGGTTCGGAGAGGGACTCGCGGACTTCCTCGTCGCTCACCACGATGGTCTTGGGGATGGCGGCCACCAGATCGCGTCCCTTGATCTCGATGGTGCGCCGCTCGCCAACGGGGTAGGCGGAGCCGAGCTCGATCTTGATCTGCTCGGCAGTCCGTTCCCCGATGAGGAGATTATAGTTGCGCTTGATGTAGCTGATGATGGCTTCGTCCATCTCATCCCCGCCGACGCGGACCGACTGCGAATAGACGATGCCCGCCAGCGAGATGACCGCCACCTCCGTCGTCCCGCCGCCGATGTCCACGATCATGCTCCCGCCCGGCTCCTCGATTGGAAGGCCCACTCCAATCGCCGCCGCCATCGGCTCCTCGATCAGGTACACCTCGCGCGCGCCGGCGCTCTCGGCGCTGTCGCGCACCGCGCGCTTCTCCACCTGGGTGATGCCCGAGGGGACGCTGATGACCATGCGGGGGCGCACCAGCGTCTTGCGGTTGTGCACCTTCTGGGTGAAGTAGCGCAGCATCGCCTCGGTGATGTCGAAGTTGGCGATGACGCCGTCCTTCATCGGGCGGATGGCGATGATGTTGCCGGGGGTGCGGCCGAGCATGGCTTTGGCCTCGCTTCCAACGGCGAGGACCTGCTTGGTGTCCTTGTGGACGGTGACGACCGAGGGCTCCCGCAGGACGATCCCCTTGCCCTTCACATAGACCAGAGTGTTCGCCGTGCCGAGGTCAATGGCCAAGTCGTTGGAGAAAAGTCCCA
>JACPCT010000029.1 GCA_016184445.1 Candidatus Tectimicrobiota bacterium
CCGGAAGATCTGCTCGGGCTCCAGGGAGGAGTTCAGCGCCCGGGCGATCTCGCCCGTGAGCTCCAGGCGGGCGGCCCGCTCCCGGGCCTGGGTGAGGAGGGCGGTCTTCTCGATGGCGATGGCGGCCTGGGAGGCGAGGGCCCCGAGGAGGTTGACGTCCTCGTCGGTGAAGAAGCCCGCCTTGCCCGAAAGGCAGTTGATGACGCCGATGTTCCGCCCCCGCTGGGTCAGGGGCTGGCAGATGAAGGAGTGGAGCCCCCAGCCGCGGGCCCAGTCCACCGCCAGCCAGTTGGGGTCCTGGTTCACGTCGGGGATGTTGGCCGGCACGCCGGTTTCGAACACGCGGCCGCCCACGCCTTCTCCCGGCGCGAGGGTGAGGGGCCGGCCGCCGGCCTCCGGGACGCTCCCGTAGGAGGCCCTCAGCGTCAGGCGGCCCGCCGCCTCGTCGAAGAGGAAGATGTTGACGTGCTCCCCCCTGAGCAGCTCGGCGGAGGCCTGGATGAGGGCGTTCAGGATCTCGTCCAGGGAATGGGTGGCGATGATCTTCTGGTTCAGCTGGTTCAGCACGCTCAGCCGGGCGGCCCGCTCCCGCGCCGCCGAGAAGTGCCGGGCCTTCTCGATGGCGATGGAGGCCTGGGAGGCCAGGTCGCCGAGCAGGGCCAGGTCTTGCTCGCTGAAGGCGCCTTTCCGTTCCCCCAGGCCGAGGATGACGCCGATCGGCCTCCCGCCCTGGATGAGCGGCTGGCATACGGCCGACAGGAGGGACCGCTGGGGGATCCACTCCCAATGCATGGGGTGCCACCGCGGGTCCGCCCGGAGGTCGGCGACGAGCGCGGCCTGGTTGTTCTCGAACACCCAGCTGCTCAGGGATACGCCCGGAGGGAGGGTGGTGCTTCTCTCCCGGGGCCAGGGGATACTCCCGTGGTGGGCCTTGAGCACGAGGTTTTGGCTGTCCGGGCCGAGCATGAAGATGCGGGCATGCTCCGCCCGGAGAAGCGTGGTGGCGGCCCGGGCGATGCTCTCGAGCACCTCATCCAGCTCAATGTTCTCGGAGATCTCCCGGTTCACCTCGTTCAGCACCGAGAGGCGCGAGGCGCGCTCCTCCGCCGTCCGGTAGAGCGCGGCGTTCCGGATGGCCAAGCCGATGTGCTGGGCGATGGAGGTGAGCAGGGATATCTGGGCGCCGGAGAAGGCGTTCGCCCTCGCACTCGATATCGCGAGGTGGGCGATGCTGCTCCCGGCCTGCAGGATCGGGATGGCCAGGAAGCTGCGCAACCCGGCCCGGACGAGACGCTCCGACCAGGGTCTCATCGTATCGTCATCGAGGCATTTCGACAGATCCGGAACGAGCTTTGGCCGCTTCGCTTCGTACACCTCCCGGTGGAACCATCGGGTGCTGATGCGGTCGGCCTCAGCCGTCCTGTCGGGAACTTTGAGGTCGCTCTCGATATGGAAGTACTGGTACGTCGCGCCGGCGAGATCCAGGTGGGCGATCACGCACCGCTCGCAGGGGACCACCTTGCGGATCTCACGGATGATGGTCTGGAAAAGCTGTTCGGGCTCGAGGGAGGAACTGAGCGCCTTGGCGATCTCGCCCGTGACCTCAAGGCGCGAGGCGCGATCCTCCGCCGTCCGGTAGAGCGTGGCGTTCCGGATGGCGGGCCCCACATGCGCGGCGATGGAGACCAGCAGGGCCTGATGCTCGGGGGTGAAGGCATAGGGGCGCGTGCTCAAGACGGAGATGTGCGCGACGCAGTGCTCCCCCTGGAGGATGGGGATGTACAAGGCGCTCCGGAGACCCGACCGCGCGACGCGGTCCTCCGGGCCGCGCTCCTGGAGGATGTCATGGATGCAGTAGGGCTCCTTGCGCGCATACACCTTTTCGAGAAGCTGCCCGCCTGCCTCCATGCCCTGCCCGGGGGGAAGAGGCTCCACCTCGATGTCGGAATCGATATGCCAGTAAGCGGGGATGGCGGTGTGGGGGTCCACGGTCGAGATCGCGCACCGCTCGCAGGGCATGGCGCGGCGGATCTCCCGGGTGATCGTGCGGAAGATCTCCTCCGGCTCCAGCGAGGAGCTGACGGCCTTGGCGATCTCGCCCGTGATCTCCAGGCGCGAGGCGCGCTCCTCCGCCGTCCGGAAGAGCGCGGCGTTGCGGATGGCGGGCCCCACATGCGCGGCGACCGAGGTCAGGAGGCTCTCGTGCTCCCAGGTGAAGGCGTTCACCTGCGTGCTGGAGACGGAGAGGTGGGCGGCGCAGCGGTCGCCCTGCAGGATGGGGACGATGAGCGTGCTCCGGAGCCCCGCCTTCGCCAGGCGGTCCTCGGCCCCGCGCTGGCCGGCGATGTCCGGGATGTAGAAGGGACGCTTGGTCTCGTACACCTGCCGGCGCAGGCGCCGGCCGACCTCCGCGTGCTTCTCCGGCGGGAGCGGGTTCACCTCCACGTCCGAATCCACGTGCCAGTAGATCCGCTGGGTGGCCTCCTCGTTCACCGTCGCGATGACGCAGCGCCCGCAGGGGATGGCGCGGCGTATCTCCCGGGTGATCGTGCGGAAGATCTCCTCCGGCTCCAGCGAGGAGGTGACCGCCTGGGCGATCTGGGCCGTGATCTCCAGGCGCGAGGTCTTGTCCTCCGACGCCTGATAGAGCATGGCGTTGCGGAGGGCCATGCCCAGGTGATCGGAGAGGGAGGCGAGAAGCCGTTCGTGGTCCCGGGTGAAGTTGGCCGGGCGCACGCTCGCCAGGAAGATGTGGGCGGCGCTCTTCCCGTCCTGGAGGATGGGCATGACCAGGACGCTTCGCAGCCCCGCGTCCGCCATCTCCCGCGCCCGGCGGTAGGGGGTCGGGCGGATGTCGGGGATGCTGACCATCCGCATGGACTCGTAGACATCCCTGTCCCACCATGTCCCCTCGTCGTCGAAGGCCTGATCGCGGACCGGCAGCTCGACCTCCGACTCGGCGTGCCAGGTGTGGTAGCGATGGCTCTCTCGGTCGAGGGAGCCGATGACGCAGCGCTCGCAGGGGACGGCCCGGCGGATCTCGCGGGCGATCGTGCGGAAAAGTTCCCCGGGCCGGAGCGTGGAGGCGAGGGCCTTGGTGATCTCGCCCGCGAGCTCCAGCCGCAGGGCGCGCTGCCGGGTCTCGGCGAAGAGGCGCGCCTTCTCGATCGCGATCGAGGCCTGGAAGGAGAACGAGCCCAGGAGATCGAGGTCTTCCCGGGTGAAGAAGCCGGCCTTGGTCGAGATGCAATAGATCGCCCCGAAGGGCTTCCCGCCGAGGCGGAGGGGGTGGGCGACGTAGGAGCGGAGCCCGTTCTCCCGCGCCCAGTCGTTCAGCTGCCACTCGGGGACCTCCTGCACGTCCGGGAGGATGGAGGGTTCCCCCGACTCCACTATCCGGCCGATGACGCCCCGGCCCACCCGGAGGGTGCCCAGGGGGGCGGAGGGAGGGGGGATCCGGCCCGCATGGGCCTGGGGGACCAGCACGCCCGTCTCCTCGTCCTGGAGGAAGGCCCGGGCGATGTCCCCTCCGAGGAGCTCCACCGCGGCTTGGACGATGGCATCCAGGGTTTCCCTGAGGTCGATGTTCTGCGCGATCTTCTGGCTGAGGGCGTTGAGCGTGGCCAGCCGGGAGGCGCGCCTCTCGGCCCTTTGGAAGAGCGTGGCGTTCCGGATGGCCGAGGCGAGGTGGCCCGCCAGAGAGGAGAGGAGCGCCTCGCTCCCGGGATCCACCCCTCCCTTCCTCGCCCACGACAGCCCGAGGTGGGCGAAATACTCCCCCTCCTGCAAGATAGGCATGAGGAAAACGCTCCGGAGCCCCCCCTTCAGGAGGTACGGGACCCAGGGCGCGTCCACTTTCTCCAAATCGGGGAAGTTGGTGGGGAGCATGCGGGCATACACGTGCTTGAGGTTCCACTCCCCGACCTCCCGGTTTCCCTCGCCGGAGAACCGCGGCACGGAGAAGTCGGATTCCACGTGCCAAAAGCGGTGTTCCCTGGTGGCGGGGTCCACCCCCGCGATCACGATGCGGTCGCAGGGGACGACTTGGCGGATCTCCTGGAGGATGTTGCGGAAGAGCCGGTCCGGGTCCAGGTCCGCGCTGAGGGCCCGGGTGATCTTGGTGGTGAGCATCCCATGCGCCGCCTGCCGGGCGGCGGTGCCGTGCAGGCGTCTCAGGAACGACAGGCCCACGAGCATGAGGGACAGCCCCGCCACGCCCAGCGACCCGCTGATCAGCCAGATGAGGCTTTCGTACAAGGCGACCTCCGCCGGCAGGTCGGCCGGCTCGGAGAGCACCTCGACCACGAACCGGAATCGGCTGCTCGGAGGCTCCCCCTCCGTCCCGGCGAGGGCCACCCAGGTCTCCAGCCTGAGCGGGGAGGTCTTGGGCTGGAAGGCGGGGTACCAAGTATTGGGCGGAATCTGCCGGAAGGTGAAGCCTTGCCGGAGCGCCTCGCGGAATGCCTCCGGCGGAGGGGCGCTTCCCCCGGCGCCGGAGCGGGAGGACCAGAGAAGCCTCTCCTCGGCGCTCCAGAGCTGTATGGCCTTGAGGTTCTCGGCCCTGGAAAGGGAGGATCGGTGGAACAAATAATCAAGCGCGGATATGGCCTTCGGGGAAAGGGGGGGCTGCAGGTCCTCGGGGACGAGGTGTTCCGCGAGTTCCGCGCGCAAGTGGGCGGCGAGCTGGCGGGCCTCGCTGCCGGCCGTCACGTTCTTCATGATCCAGATGGAGGTGGAGCCAGCGACCAGCGGGAAGAGGAGGCTGCACACGACGCCGCCCGCCCCGACCCAGCGGAAGAGCCTCGGGGAGGTGAGGAGGGAGGGGAAGATTCTCAAGGCGGACCTCCGGTCATTCGCCGCCCGCCGGGGACCG
>JACPCT010000030.1 GCA_016184445.1 Candidatus Tectimicrobiota bacterium
CCCCTGCCCCCGGGCGGCGCGCACGAGTATGTGTGGGTGCGCTGCGGCCGGGAAGGCGGCCAGCCCCCGGCGATATCGCTCGCGGCCGAGGCGGCCGTCCAGGCCCTCTGCCGGGAGGGGATCCTGGGGGGTTTCATCCGTTCGGCGCACGACCTCTCGGACGGGGGGTTGGGCGCCGCCCTCGCCGAGGCGTGCCTGGCCTCTCCCTCGGCCGGCCTGGGTGCGCGGGTCCGGCTGCCGGAGGGGCCCGGGCGGGCGGACGGAAGGCTCTTCGGCGAGGCCGCCTCGCGGATCCTGGTCTCGGCCCCGCCCGAGGCGGAGGGGCGGCTTCGGGAGGCGGCGGAGCGGCTGGACGTGGGCCTCGCGGGGATCGGGGAGGCTGCCGGCGCCCGCCTCCGGGTGGACGCACCGGACGGCTTCCCCATCCTGGACGTGGAGTTGGGCGCCCTTCGGGCGGCGTGGAGCGGCGCCCTGAATGAGGTCTTCGGGTCATGACCCCCTTCGACGATCATCCGCACGAGGAATGCGCCGTCTTCGGGATCTACGGCCATCCCGAGGCGGCCAACCTCACCTACCTGGGGCTCTACGCCCTGCAGCACCGCGGGCAGGAGAGCTCGGGCATCGTGGCCTCGGACGGCGAGCGCGTCCACAGCGAAGTCGGCATGGGCCACGTGGCGGACATCTTCACCGAGGCGCGCCTCGATAGGCTCAAGGGCCACCTCGCCATCGGCCACAACCGCTACTCCACGGCGGGCCAGTCCCACATCGTCAACGCGCAGCCCTTCCTCGTCACCTACTCGCGGGGCGTCATCGCCCTGGGGCACAACGGGAACCTCGTCAACGCGGGCGACCTGCGGCGGGAGCTCGAGGGAACCGGCTCCATCTTCCGCAGCACGACGGACAGCGAGGTCATCCTCCACCTGATCGCCCGCTCCCTGGAGCAGGAGACCGAGTTCGCCATCGTGGACGCCCTCAACCGGCTGGAGGGCGCCTTCACCCTGATCATGATGACCCGCGACAAGCTCATCGGAGTGCGGGACCCCTACGGCTTCCGTCCCCTCGTCCTGGGCCGCATGAGCGCCCCGCAGGGCGGCGCCGTCTGGGTGATGGCGAGCGAGACTTGCGCCCTGGACCTGCTCGAGGCAGCCTTCGTCCGCGAGGTGGCGCCGGGGGAGATGATCGTGGTGGACGAAGAGGGGCTGCACAGCCTCTTCCCCTTCCCGCCGTCGACGCCGGCCCAGTGCATCTTCGAGTTCGTCTACTTCGCCCGGCCCGACAGCTACATTTTCGGCGAGAACGTCTACACCATCCGGCGCCAGCTGGGCGTCGAGCTGGCCCGCGAGAGCCCGGTGGAAGCCGACATCGTCATCCCCGTGCCCGACTCGGGGCTGGCCGCCGCCCTGGGCTACTCGGCGGAGTCCGGGCTCCCCCTGGAGTGGGGCCTGGTGAGGAACCACTACGTCGGGCGCACCTTCATCGAGCCCCAGCAGTCCATCCGCCACTTCGGGGTGAAGGTGAAGCTCAACCCGATGAGGGCCTACCTCGACGGGAAGCGGGTGATCGTGGTGGACGACTCGATCGTCCGGGGGACGACGAGCCGCAAGATCGTCGAGATGATCCGGAAGGCGGGGGCCGCCGAGGTGCACATGCGCATCAGCTCCCCGCCCATCACCCACCCTTGCTTCTTCGGCATCGACATGCCCACCCGCAAGGAGCTAATCGGCTCCTCCAACTCGGTGGAGGAGACCCGCCGCTTCCTCAACGCCGACAGTTTGGCCTACCTCTCGCTCGAGGGCCTCCTCCGGTGCGTGCACCCTCGGGGCGGCGAGTTCTGCCACGCCTGCTTCACGGGGCAATACCCAATGCCCGTCCACCGGGTGGAACCCCAACTCTGGCTCTTCCAGGAACTCAAGGCGAGCGAACATCGGGCGTAAGTTCAGCCTTTCTTTGCCGGATTGCCCCGTTCCGGGAAAATTGGTAGGATTCAGGTGGATTTATGGAGAACCGCTCGATTTCATTGGCCTTTGTCTCGGCGGGACGCGATGAGCTCGACCACGAGATGGGCAGGTCTGCTTTTTTGGGGTGCGTTGGCGGCAGGTTGCACGGCTACCGTTCCCAGTGGCCTCGTGGAGGGGGATGCCCCTCGCGGCGTGGGCCCGGCCCGGGTGGCTCCCCCGCCCGGCACGCGTGCCGTGGAGGCATATCTCCCCGCATCTCCCCTCCTTCCCCCGCCCGCCTTTCCCGCCTCTCTTCAGACCTTCAACGAGTTGGGCCTTCTGCGCGAGGAGCGGGAGTCTCCCGCTCCTCCGCCGCATGATCTCAACTTGCCGGTGCCCGAGGGCGAAAGCGCCGAGGACATCCCCCTATCCTCGCCACTCACGCCTGGGGACGAGAAGGCCGCGCCGGGATTCGCCTTCGATGTGCCCATCGTCCGCAACGGGGCCGTCGAGCGCTGGATCGACTACTTCACCGGGCCTGGGCGGGACCGCTTCGGGGACTGGCTTGGCAGGAGCGGGCGCTACATTCCGGCCTTCCGCAGAATCCTCCGGGAGGAGGGCCTGCCCGAGGATCTGGCCTACGTGCCCCTCATCGAGAGCGGCTACAGCCTGCGGGCCCGCTCCCGGGCTGGGGCCGTGGGACCCTGGCAGTTTATGGAAGGCACCGCCCTGCGCTTGGGCCTCCGGGTGGATTACTACCTCGACGAGCGGCGCGACCCCCTGAAATCCACCCGGGCGGCCGCCCGCTATCTGGCGCAGCTTCACAAGGAGTTCGACGACTGGCACCTGGCCCTGGCGGCCTATAACGCCGGGGAGAACCGCATCCGCTCCGCCGTCCGGGCGTCGGGCCGGAAGACCTACTGGGAACTCGTGCGGACCGCCCACCTGCCGGTCGAGACCAAGAACTATGTGAGCAAGTTCCTCGCGGGCATGATGATCGCCAAGCATCCCGAGGTGTTCGGCTTCGCGGGGATGGACTACGAGTCGCCGCTCCGCTTCGATGTGGCGGAGCTACCCAGGCCGATCTCGCTGAGGACCGCCTCGTATCTCACCGGCATTTCCATCCAGGAACTCGCCGACCTCAACGCCGAGCTGCGGATGGGGGTCACCCCGCCGGGCAATGGCTTCGCCCTGAAGCTTCCCGCCGGAAGGGCCCGCCATTTTCTGCAGAAGCTTGCCGAGGCCCCCCGGGAGGTGCTCCCCTCGCCCGGGGAGTACCGTATCCGCCCGGGGGACACTCTCTCCGCAATCGCCCAGCGGTTCAACGTGCCCCTCCAGGAGGTCCTGGCGCTGAACCTGCAACTGGACCCCCGCCGCCTCCAGATCGGGGCCCTTGTGCGCCTCCCTGGCCCCAGCGTGAAAGCCCGGAGCGAGGCATCCGCGGGCGGGGAGCGGGGGGAGACCCACCACGTCGTGGGGCCGGGGGAGAGCATCTGGACCATCTCCCGCCTCTACGGCGTCTCACCCGAAGACATCATGCGCTGGAACAGCCTCTCTACCTCGGCTGTCATCTTCCCGGGGGACCGGCTGCGCGTCCGGCGCTAGAAGGCCGGAGCCCTGCCGGGGCGGTGACGGCCGGCCAATCCGGCGGCCTTCGATCGCGCCTTCCTTGACACCCCGAGGCCTGCTCTCCTAAGATCGCCGTGTTGATATCGATCACTGCCGCTCTGATTTCTCCTCTTGTCTGGCTGACGTCCGGTGGCTGTCACGTGATGGAGCCCAAGCGCATGCGAAGGCATCCGGTCGCCCTCCTTCTCACCGCCGCCGCTCTCCTCACCGGGGGCTGCGCCGTCCGCCCCGCCGACAAGGCCTCCCCCGGCGAGCTCATGCTCCTGGGCCAGGAGGATCTCCGGGCGGAGCGCTATGAGAGCGCCCGCCAGGCCTTCCAGCGCCTTCTGCGCGAATACCCCGACAGCAACCACCGGCGGGAAGCCCTGCTGAACCTGGCCAACTCCTACTACCAGGGGGAAGAGTACATCGAAGCGCGGGTACAGTACGCCGAGTACGTCCAGCTCTACCCGGTCAGCCGGCAGACGGCGCGGGCTTACTACTACCTCGGGATGTCGGACTACAACCGCATCCTGGAGCCGGACCAGGAGCAGTCCACCACCCGCGACGCGCTGAAGAGCTTCCAGGAACTCGTCCGGCGCTTCCCCCGCTCCGAGTTCACGGCCCAGGCCAAAGAGAGGATCCAGGCCCTCCGGGACCGGCTGGCCCGCCACCACCTCTACGTCGCGCGCTTCTACCTCACCAAGGGTAAGCGCGTCTCCGCGATCCCCCGCTTCCAGGAGGTCGTCAAGGAATTCGCCGACCAGCCCGGCCTCCGCGCCGAAGCCATGTATTACCTGGCGGAGAGCTACATGGCGGAGGAGAGCTACCAGAAAGCGGGTGAGGCCTACCGGAACCTGATCAAGGAATATCCGGCCAATCCCTACTCCCAGCGCGCCTATCAGCGCCTTGTCAGCCTGTCGAACGCGCGATGAAACTGGCGCCCTTCCGTCTCTTCCTCGGCCGCTCCGCCGCCGGGCCGGCAACGGGGCCAGTCTGATGGCCAAGAAGCAAACTTCCTCTGGCTCCCCGAAGCCCCGGCGCAAGGGGCCGAGGAAAAAGGCCCGCGCGTCCGCGCCCCCGGTGCGCGAGCCCGAACTGGAGGAAGAGGCCCCGGCCGAGGAGCGGGCCGCGGCCGAGCCCTTCCTCGAGGAGATGGAGCGGGAAGCCACCCCCCTCCCTCCCAGCGAGGACACGCTGGCCATCTACCTCCGGGAGATCGGCCAGTACCCCATCCTGACCCGCGAGCAGGAGCACAAGCTGGCCGTCCGGGCCAAG
>JACPCT010000031.1 GCA_016184445.1 Candidatus Tectimicrobiota bacterium
TCGCGGGCCGCGGCGCCTGTTGCATCCCCGTCAGCGGCCTGATTTTTCTTGCCCTGCATCCGTCTTGGCCCCGTTCTGGCGCTCGGCGTCCGGCCCCCCCGGGGACCCGGTTCGCCCGCCCGGAGGGAGGCCCTGCGATGGGACGGCGGAGGCGCTTCATGCCCAGCGGGAAGATGGCCCGTTTCCTCCCCTGGCCCACCCTGGGCGCCGCCCTCCTGTGGGCGGGGCCGGCCGGGGCGGCCCAGGCCGCCCCGGGGGGCTTCGAGGCCTGGCTCCACCAGTTCAACCTGGGGGCCGGGGCGCTCATCCTCAACCCGGTCGTCATCCTCATCCAGTGGGCCAACTTCCTCCTCCTGCTCGTCATCCTGAACCGGATCCTCTACAAGCCCCTGTGGCGCCTCATGAACGAGCGCAGCGGCAAGATCCGGGGCGACCTCCACGCCGCCGCGCGCGACCACAAGGAGGCCCAGGGCTACGTCAGCCAGTACGAGGACTCCCTGGGCGAGATCCAGCGCGAGAACACCGAGGCCCTCATCGCCCTCCAGCAGGAGATGACCGAGGCGGGCCGCAAGAAGATCGACGAGGTCCGCCGCCAGACCTCCCGCCAGCTCGAGGAGGCCCGCGCCTCCATCGCCTCCCAGGCGGCCCAGGCCCGGGGGGAGCTGGGCGGGCGCGCCAAGGCGCTCGCCGCCGGCATCGCCAGCCGCCTGGCCGGCCGGAAGGTGGCCTAGATGGGCGCCCGCCGCCGGACGCTCTTCTTGCTGGGCGGTGGGCTGGCGCTCTGGCTCCTGGCGCCGGGACTGGCCATTTTCGAATCCGGGCTTGCCCTGGGGGCCGGGGAGGCCCCCGCGAAGGCCTTTAGCCTCAAGGAAGAGCTCTTCAAGCTGGTCAACACCCTCATCGTCATCGCCATCCTCTACAAGCTCACGGCCCGGCCCCTGCGCAACTTCATGGCCGAGCGCCGGGAGGGCATCCGCAGGGCCCTGGCCGAGGCGGAGCGGGCCCGCCAGGAGGCCGAGCTCCATCTCGAGGAGCAGCGCGCCAGGGTGGCGGACCTGGAGGCCGAGCTCTCCCGGATCCGCGAGCTGGGCCAGAAGGAGCGCGATCTCCTGCGCGCGCGGCTCCTGGCCGACCAGGAGGCCCAGGGCCAGCGGCTCCTCGATCAGGCGGCGAACACCATCGGCCTCGAGACGGCCCGGGCGCGCGCCGAGCTCCAGAACCAGGCCGCCCTGCTGGCGCTGGGGCTGGCGGAGGAGATGCTCGCCAAGAACATCGGGCCCGAGGATCAGAAGCGCTTCGTCGCGGACTACGTCGCCCGGCTCGGCCAGGGGAACGGGGGGACCCGATGATCACGGGCGAGGCCGCGCGCCGCTACGCCCGGGCGCTGGTGACGGCGGCCGAGCGGGACGGGATCGCCGACGAGGTGGGGGAGGGGCTCCTCGCCCTCGCCGGGGCCGTCTCGGCCCACAGGGGGCTCCGCCAGGTGCTCATGAACCCCCGCTTCTCCCGCGCCACCCGGGTCCAGATGCTGGAGAGAGTCCTCGAATCCGGCGGGGCGCACGCGCTGCTGCGCAAGTTCGCCCGGCTGGTGGTGGAGAAGGACCGCCTGGCCTACCTGCCCGCCATGGCCGTCTCCTACCGCGAGCTGGCCGACGAGAAGGCCGGGCGGGTGCGGGCCCAGGTGCGCACCGCCCACCCGCTGGACGAAACCGCCACCGGCCAGATCAAGGCCAAGCTCTCGGCGATGACGGGAAAGCAGGTGCTGCTCGAGATCGGGCACGACCCCGGCCTCATCGGCGGCCTCGTCTGCCGGGTGGGAGGGGTGGTGATGGACGGAAGCATCCGCAACCAGCTCAAGAATCTCCGGGAAGCGCTGACGGTGAGGTAGCCGGCGGGGCCCGGCCGACCGAGGGGGTCGTTCATGCAGATTCGCGCCGAGGAAATCAGCCAGATCATCCAGAAGCAGCTCGAGGGCTTCGACACCTCCGTGGAGCTGGCCGAGACGGGAACGGTCATCTCGGTGGGCGACGGGATCGCCCGCATCTACGGCCTGGAGAAGTGCATGGTGGGCGAGCTGCTCGCCTTCCCCGGGGACATCTTCGGGATGGCCCTGAACCTGGAGACGGACAACGTGGGCGCCGTGCTCCTGGACGACGACCGGGGCATCCAGGAGGGCGACGAGGTGCGGCGCACGGGCCGCATCGTCCAGGTGCCCGTCGGCAAGGAGCTGCTGGGCCGCGTGGTGGACCCGCTCGGCCGCCCGATCGACGGCAAGGGGCCCATCAGCTCCAACGAGTCGCGCAACATCGAGGTCATCGCCCCCGGCGTGGTCCAGCGCCAGCCGGTCAAGGAGCCCCTCCAGACGGGGGTCAAGGCGATCGACGGCATGATCCCCATCGGGCGGGGCCAGCGCGAGCTCATCATCGGCGACCGCCAGACGGGCAAGACCGCCATCGCCATCGACGCCATCAACAACCAGAAGGACACCGACGTTCACTGCATCTACGTCTGCATCGGGCAGAAGCGCTCCACCCTGGCCCAGGTCATCCGCTCCCTCGAGGAGCACGGGGCCATGGAGTACTCGATCGTCGTGGCCGCCACGGCCTCCGACCCGGCCCCTCTCCAGTACATCGCCCCCTACTCGGGCTGCGCCATGGGCGAGTACTTCCGCGACAACTCGATGCACGCCCTCATCATCTACGACGACCTCTCGAAGCAGGCCGTGGCCTACCGCCAGCTCTCGCTCATGCTGCGGCGCCCGCCGGGGCGCGAGGCCTACCCGGGCGACGTGTTCTACCTCCACTCGCGCCTGCTCGAGCGGGCCGCCAAGCTGAGCCCCGAGCTGGGCGGCGGATCGCTGACCGCGCTGCCAGTCATCGAGACGCAGGCGGGCGACGTCTCCGCCTACATCCCGACGAACGTCATCTCGATCACGGACGGCCAGATCTACCTGGAGTCCAACCTCTTCTACTCGGGCATCCGGCCCGCCATCAACGTGGGCCTCTCGGTCTCGCGGGTGGGCGGGTCGGCCCAGAACAGGGCCATGAAGAAGGTGGCCGGCACGCTCCGCCTCGACCTCGCGCAGTACCGCGAGATGGCGGCCTTCGCCCAGTTCGGCTCCGAGCTGGACGCCGCCACCCAGGCCCAGCTCAGCCGGGGCGCCCGGCTCACCGAGCTCCTCAAGCAGCCCCAGTTCAAGCCGGTGCCGGTGCACAAGCAGGTCATGTCGATCTTCCTGGGCACCCAGGGCTTCCTCGACCAGGTGCCCATCGATCAGATCCAGAAGGCGGAGGCGGACTTCCAGGTGTTCATGGAGGGCCGCCATCCCCAGATCGTCCGCGACATCGCCGAGAAGCGGGAGCTGACCGAGGACATCACCAAGCGGCTGCGCGCCGCCTGCGAGGAGTTCGTGAAGACCCTCAAGGAGAAGGTGCCGGCCGCCGCGGCCGCACGCTAGGAAGAGCCGATGCCCTCGCAGCGCGACTACCGGAGACGCATCCGGAGCGTCAAGAACACCCAGCAGATCACCCGGGCCATGAAGCTCGTGGCGGCGTCCAAGGTGCGCCGGGCGCAGGAGCGCATCGAGGGGGTGCGCCCCTACAGCGAGAAGATGGCCGAGCTGGTCAACTCGCTCGCCCAGAAGGTGGACAGCTCCCTCCACCCCCTGCTGCACGATGAGATGAAGGACGAGAGGGTCCTCCTCCTCGTCATCACCTCCGACAAGGGTCTCTGCGGCGGCTACAACGCGGCCGTGAGCCGGCTCGCGCTCCAGTTCCTGCGCCGCCGCGAGGAGCAGGGCAAGCAGACCGAAATCGTCATCGTGGGCCGCAAGGGGCGGGCCTTCTTCGCGCGCCGGGGCTACCCGTTCAAGCGCGAGTTCACCGAGGTCTACGGGAAGATCAGCTTCCGCCTCGGCCAGGACATCGCGGCCCTGCTCATGCGCGCCTACCTGGAGGAGGGCTTCGACGAGGTGCACGTCCTCACGACGGAGTTCTTCTCCATCCTCCGGCAGTCCCCCCGCCTCTCCCGGCTGCTGCCCCTGGCGCCCCCCGTCCCCGACGCGGTGGACCCCCGCGGCGAGCCGGTGGGCGGCGTGGACTACATCTACGAACCCTCGGTGATGGGGGTGCTCTCGGACATCCTGCCGCGCCACGTCACCGTCCAGGTCTACCGGGCCCTCCTCGACGCCGAGGCGAGCGAGTTCGGCGCCCGGATGCGCGCCATGGACAGCGCCACGAGCAACGCGGCGGAGATGATCCGCTCCCTGACCCTGAGAATGAACCGCGTCCGCCAGGCCTCGATCACCAAGGAGATCCTCGAGGTGGTCTCGGGCGCGGACGCCTTGAAGGGATAGAACCCTCTTCCCGGGGGAGGCTTCCGCCCCCGGCCCCGGCCGCGCGCGGCCGCGAGGATGAAGGAGCCCAGGATGAACGAAGGACGCGTCACCCAGATCATCGGGCCGGTGGTCGACGCCGAGTTCAGCGTCGGCAGCCTCCCCGCCCTGAAGAACGCGATCATCATCCAGAAGGACCCCAGGCTGGTCCAGGCCGGCGAGCGCGCCGAGGTCGTGGCCGAGGTGGCCCTCCACCTGGGCGAGTCCACCGTGCGCGCGGTCGCCATGGAGCCGACCGACGGCCTCATCCGGGGCCTCAAGGTGGTGGACACCGGGGCTCCCATCACGGTGCCCGTGGGGCGCGAGGTCCTGGGGCGGATCCTGAATGTGATCGGGCGCCCCGTGGACGGGCGGGGCGAGGTGACCGCCTCCCAGCGGAGCCCCATCCACCGGCCGGCTCCCACGCTC
>JACPCT010000032.1 GCA_016184445.1 Candidatus Tectimicrobiota bacterium
CGGGGCCGCCGGGCGAGGGGGGCGACTGGGCGCGGGCCCCGCCCCACGCGAGGGCGGCGCCCAGGGCCGCGGCGGCGAGCGCGGCCATCAACCTCGACCGGATCAAAGCGGCGCCTCCTCTCACCCCCGGCCACAGTAGCATCATCCGCGCGGGGGGCCAACGCGGTTTACTCCGCCCGCCGGAACGGCGAGAATAGCCCGGCCCCGGGCGGCGGCCCGGAATCGCGTCCCCTTCAAAGCGGCATGGATATGTGGAGCCTCCTCTTCTCCGGTGCGGATTCCCTCCCCTCCCTGCGGCTGGTGAAGACGGCCGGCGGGCAGATGGAGGCGCTGATCGTCAAGTCGCGCCTCGAGGCGGAGCGGATCCCGGTCCACCTGCGCTACGAGCCCGCGGGGCTCCTCTACGGGTTCAGCGCCACGATCCTGGGCCGGGTGGACATCCTGGTGCCTGAGGCCTTCGCCGAAGCCGCGATGACCGTGTGCGGGGAGATGCGCGGGCCGGTCGACGAAGGAGACGCCGCCTAGGTTGAATTCGGAATAGATTCAGGCGCCTGCACGTCAAGGCTGCCAACTGATGCATGAGTGAGCCTATCCTCCTCCCGGAGGGAGGGGGGAGGGAAGACACGGGGAACATCCATGGATCAACGCCCCTGCGCCGGAGAGCGAACGAGTACCGCCGAGCCGAACCCGGACTGGGAGACCCTGCGCCAGCTCCTCCTGGCCAGATCCTACGCGAAGAAGAAGGTCGTCCTCACCTCGGGCCGCGAGAGCGACTTCTACGTGGACTGCCGCCAGACCACCCTCCACGGGCAGGGCGCCCGCCTCGTGGGCCGGCTCTTCCTCGACCGCGTGCGCCGGAGCGGCGCCCGCGCCGTGGGCGGCCCCACCCTGGGCGCCGACCCGATGATCACGGCCATCTCCCTCACCGCCGCCCTCGAGGGGCTGGACCTGCCCGCCTTCATCATCCGCAAGGCGGCGAAGGACCACGGCATGGCGAATCGCATCGAGGGCATGGGGAACCTCGCCCCCGGGATGAAGGTGGCCATCGTCGAGGACGTGGTGACGACGGCCGCCTCGACCCTGAGCGCCATCGAGGCGGCCCAGGAGGCCAAGCTGGACGTGGTGCAGGTGCTCTGCCTCGTGGACCGGGAGGAGGGGGGGCGCGAGAACCTGGCCGCCCGCGGCTTCTCCCTCGATGCCCTCTACGCCAGGCGATCAGCGCCACCCCGAGCACGATCAGCACCGTCCCCCCCACGATCCAGCCCGTCACCCGCTCCGCGTCCCGCAGGAAGATCCAGCTGAAGAGGAGCGCGAAGAGGGGGGAGATGGAGGAGAGGGGCGTCACGATGGTCAGGTCCCCGTACAGGAGCGCGAAGAAGTGGAGGAAGAAGGACAGGGTGTCGATGAGGCCGCAGGCGCCGTAGAAGGCCCAGGCCTTGCCGGGCCGCAGGTCCGGCCGCTGGGCCGGGGAGAGGAAGCGCGCCAGCATCAGCAGGAAGGCGAGGCCCACCACGCTGGTCACGGTGATCCCGAGCAGGGGCGAGGCGGAGGCGGCCAGCCCCAGCTTGCGGAAGACGTTCGAGACGGCGAAGCCCATCAGCGAGACGACGGGCATCCACAGGTGGCGGCGGCTCCAGCTCTTGTCCTGCTTCTTCTTGTAGGAGATCGCCGCGCAGCCCGCCGTGACGAGGACCGTCCCGGCCCAGACGAGCGGGCCCGGGCGCTCCCCCATGAAGGCGATGGCGAGCGCCCCCGTGAAGAGCGGCCCGGTGGCCATCATGGGCATGGCCCGCGCCACCCCCAGGTGGTGGATGCCCCGGTACATGAACACCCGCCCGAGCGAGGGCCCCGTGAACCCCCCGAGGGCGAACCAGAGGACGCCCGCGGCGCTCCACAGCGCGGGGTCCCAGGCGAGCCAGGTGGCGGCGAGCAGAAAAGGGACGCTCACGATGAGCCCGATCACCACCCCCGTGAGGGCCGATCCGTGCTGCTGGCCCCGCCGCACGATGAGGCTAAAGGAGGCCGTGCAGAAGGAGGTCCCCAGCGAGTAGACCGACGCGAGGAGGGTGTCGCTCACCGGGCGGCCGCCTCCATGATCCTCTCCCTCCCCGCGCGCGGCCTCACAGCACCCGCCAGGTGATCAGCACCCCGCCGAGCACGACCAGCGCCGTCCCCGACACCATCCGGGGGGTCACCCGCTCCAGGTCGCGCAGGAAGGCCCAGCTCAGGAGGAGGGAGAAGAAGGGCGCCGTCGAGAACAGGGGCGCCACGATGGTCAAGTCGCCGTAGCGCAGCGCGCTGAAGTAGAAGAGGATGGACAGGGTGTTCAGCAAGCCCGTCAGCCCCAAGACGACCCACGCCGCCCCGCTCCCTAGGACGGGCCGGTGGGCTCGGGGAAGAAACCCTCCGAACAGAAAGAGGCATGCGGCCCCCGCGAGGCTCATCACCGTGGGCCCCAGGATGGGGGAAGGAACGAGGGCGAGGCCCATTTTCTGCCAGAGGTGGGCGACCGAGAAAGCCGCCACCGCCGCGAAGGGCATCCACAGAAACTTCCGGTCCCACTTTCCCTCCATCCCCCTCCGCGACGTGATGGCCATGCAGCCCGCCGCCACGAGGAGAGTCCCGGCGAGGACGATCAGCCCGGGGCGCTCCCCCAGGAAGGCGATCCCCAGCCCGGCGGTCGCGAGCGGCAAGGCCGAGATCAGAGGCACCGCGCGCGCCACGCCCAGCCGGTGGATGGAGAGGAAAAGGAACACGCGCCCCACCGCCGGGTTGATCGCCCCCGCGGCGGCGAACAGGGCGAGCGCCCTGAGGTTCCACCACCCCGGCTCCCAGAGATAGGCCGTGGAGGCCGCCAGGAAGGGCAGGCTGACGACGATCCCGATGAGCACGCCGGTCACGGCATTGGCGCGGCTCTCCGCCCGCCGCACGAGGACGCCGAAGAGCCCCATGGTGGAGGCGCTCGCAAGCGAGTACGCCACGGCGAGAATGGTGTCCGTCATGAGATGCCGGGCCTCCCCTCACAGCACCCGCCAGGTGATCAGGGCGCCTCCGAGCACCACCAGCACCGTCCCCGCCACGATCCAGCCGGTCACCTGGTCCGTGCCGCGCAGGAAGATCCAGCTGAGCACCAGGGAGAAGAAGGGCGCCGTGGAGGCGAGCGGGATGACCACGGTGAGGTCGCCGTGCTTGAGCGCGTAGAAGTGCAGCAGGACGGAGCCCGCGTTGAACAGGCCCGCCACGCCGTAGATGCGCCACGCCCGCCACGTGCCCAGCCGGGGCCGCTGCTCCTTGGAGAGAAGCCCCCCGAACAGGTAGAGGCAAACGGCCCCCGCCACGCTCATCACCGTGAGCCCCAGGATGGGCGAGGGCACCAGGGCGAGACCCATCTTCCGCCAGACGTGCGAGAGGGTAAAGGTCACCACCGAGGCGAAGGGGAGCCACAAGTCGCGCCGGCTCCAGGACTTGTCGCCCCCCCGCTTGGAGGTGATGGCCATGCACCCCACGACCACGAGGAGCGTCCCCGCCAGGACGACCGGCCCGGGCCGCTCGCCGAGGAAGGCCATCCCCATCGCCGCCGCCGCGAGGGGCATGGTCGAGATCAGGGGCACGGCGCGGGGGACGCCCAGCCGGTGGATGGAGAGGAAGTAGAAGACGCGCGCCACCGAGGGGCCGATCGCTCCGGAGGCCGCGAAGAGGGCCCACGCCTTCCAGTTCCACCATCCCGGCTCCCAGAGCCAGAGGGCCGCGCCCGCCATGAAGGGGAGGCCCACCAGGAGGCCGATGAGCACTCCCGTGGCGGCGTTGGCGTGGCGCTCGGCGAACCGGACGATCAGGTTGAGGAAGCTCACCGTGAAGGCGTTGGCGAGCGCGAAGGCGACGGCGAGCGTGATATCCGTCATGAAAGGGAAATGCCCCCCAGGGGGCGGCGGCGCGCGCGCCCCCGGCGGAGGACCGTAACAGATGCGGCCCCCCGGCGCGAGGCTCCCGGGGCCCGGCGGGCCGGGAAGAGCGCCATCCCCGCAAGAAATTCCCCTCCCCGGGGCCGGCCCCGGCCCGCGCAGGGCCGCGCGCGGGTCCGCCAGCGGGCCGCAAGGGACACCAGGGAGAGGAATCTGTGATCCCGCCCACACTTTTCCGGCGACGCCTCCCATCCCCTCCCAGGGACGGCACGGCCTTGGCATCTCAAAGGGAGACGGCCCCGCCGGGTGCTCCTTTCCCATGGACCGGCAGACCCGGGGGGCCATACGAGGGGGGATTCCGATGGCGCGTCCGTGGAAGTCCTTGGCCGCTGCCGCGCTGGCGGCGGTCCTCCTGGCGCCGGCGGCGGCCTGGGCCGGACCAGGGCCGGACCAGGTCCCGCCCCTGACCGTCCCGCCCGCCGCCTGCGCCCGGGCGGGCCGGCCCGCCCGGGCCTGGAGCGCGCCTTCCTGCCCCGGGGAGCCGCGCCGCGGGGAACCCCGCGAGGGCGCCGCCCCCCGTCTCGAGCTTCTCGGCGGGCCGCAGGAGGAAATCCTCGTCCCGGCCAAGCGCGGGGCTTCCCCGAAGTAGCCCGCCTCCGGGTCCGCGCGCCGTCCCGCGCGGGGCGGCTTCGTCTTCTCCCGCTTGCCTTTCCCGCCCGCATCGGGAAAAATGCGCCCTTGCACCGGCCCTCCTGGCACCATGGAAGGGGGACCGCCTCGCCCCCTGGGTGGGGGCCGCCCTCGTCCTCATCCTCCTGGCCTACGGCCCCACCCTCTGGCACCTGGCCCTCGACTCGCCCTTCAGCTCCCCCGGCTTCCGGGTGTGGTGAGCGCGCGGGAGACCCGCCCGGGGCGCAATCAAAGGGGCGGACCGAGGTCCGCCCCTTTGATTCCCGGGTGCCCGGCGGCGCCGCGAAAGCCAGGAGGCGGCGCCTTGGGCGCCTACGAGAGCTTCTCGGCGCAGGCGATCTTGACGCCGGGGTCCACCGAGCCCGGATCCTGGCCCGGCATCGCCGACCACTTCTCCGCCAGATCGAACCGCGCGTCGTAGTCCAGCTTGGACGGGTCGCCGGCATCGGCCCGGGCGCGGGCCGCGCAGATCGCCGCCTGCACGCTCACGAGGGCATCCTCCACCTTCGCCTCCACGGTTCCGGTGGTGACCGCCCAGCCGGCCCAAAAGGCCAGGAAAGGCCCTGCCAGGAGACCTACCGCCAAGCCCCCCAGGAACGGTCCCACACTCCCTCTCTCCTGCCCGTACCTCCCGATGCTCATGATGCACACCTCCCCACAGCGAAACGCTCGGCGGCATGATGAACGGCGGCGGGATGGATGGCGATGGAACGGAACAGCGGCGGGACGGACAAAGCCTTTGAAACGGAGTGAAGAAACCCTCACCTCCGGATCGATCGTACCGCATCGCCCCGGAAAAACAACTCCCCGGGACTTTGCCTTATGTTTGCCCCCCGCAATGACAAACAAAAGGGGCGGGCCGAGGCCCGCCCCTTTGTCTCTCAGACGGCCGGTGACGCCGCGAAAGCTAGGAGGCCGCTCCCTTGGGCGCCTCCGCGAGCTTCTCGGCGCAGGCGCTCGCGACGTCGGAGTCCGCCTTGCCGGCCTTCTGGCCCGGCATGACCGCCCACTTCTCCGCGAGCTTGCTCCGCGCCTGGTAATCCAGCTTGGCTGCGTCCTTGTTCTCGCGCAGGGCGCGGGCCACGCAGATCGACGCCTCCGCCTTCACGAGGGAGGCCTGCACCTGCCCCTCCATCGTGGCGGAGGTGACCATCCACCCCAGCCAGAGCATGAGGATCGGCCCCGCGATCACGCCCGCCACCAGGCCCTTCAGGAACGGCTTCG
This sequence comes from Candidatus Tectimicrobiota bacterium, assembly GCA_016184445.1. Lineage (GTDB taxonomy): Bacteria > UBA8248 > UBA8248 > UBA8248 > UBA8248 > 2-12-FULL-69-37. The sequence continues at coordinate 5,817 of JACPCT010000032.1, forward strand.
CCGCGTTCCACTTCTCCCCAACGGTTTTCATGATGCTCAT
>JACPCT010000033.1 GCA_016184445.1 Candidatus Tectimicrobiota bacterium
TCCCCCCTCCAGGAACGAGCGCGCCGAGTTCCCCAGGCGCTGCGCCATGCGGTTGAGGAGGCCCTCCCCCTTCTTCCTCACCCTGGGCTCGGCGGCCGCTGGGCTCTTGCCGGCCTGGGCGGCGGCCCTTCCGCCCGCCAGCGCCTCCAGCCGCAGCCGGGCGACGGACTGCTCGGGCGAGAGCGCCGTCATCGCGGCGAAGGCGATCGCCCCGCCCGCGGCGCACACCAGAAGAACGATCATCAGTCCGTCCATCGCCCGCTCACATCTTGATGTTGACGATCTTGCGCATCACGAGGAAGCCCAGGAGCTGCATCATGAATGCCCCGCCCAGGAGGTAGTGCCCGAGCTTGTACTGGAACATCGGATAGAGGTACTTGGGGTTCATCGCGAACATGCCCATCGCCATGAAGAAGGGGAGCCCCCCGACCACGTAGCCGCCCATGCGGGCCTGGCCGGTCAGGGCCTTCACCTGCCCGCGCATGCGCTTGCGCTCGAGCACGACGGAGTTCAGCCGGTCCAGGATCTCGGTCAGGTTGCCGCCCGTCTCCCGCTGGATGAGCATGGCCGTCGCCATGAACTGGAGGTCCACGCTGGGGGTGCGGTGGAGCATCTGCTGGAAGGCCAGACCGATGGGGATCCCCAGCCGCATGGAATCGTTGAGTTGGGAGAAGTCCTCACGGCAGCCGGCGGGCCCCTCGGCGCCGACGATGGCGAGCGCCGAGTTGAGGGCGTGCCCCGCCCGCAGGGCGTTCACGATGAACTGCAGCGCCGTGGGGAGGTCGTACTCCAGCTTCGCCATCCGCCGCTTGAACTTCATGTGAATCATCAGGTAGGGGATGGCGGCGCCGAGCAGCAGGCCCAGGAAGAAGCCGATGGCCCCCTGGACCGGCCCCCCGATGATGGCCCCGAACAGGGCGAAGACTCCCACCCGGATGAAGAACGGCCTCAGCTCCACCGGCAGGCCGGCCCGCAGGAGCTTCGCCCGGGTGAACTCGAGGAAGGATTCGAGCGGGCCCGTCCGGCCGCCGGAGGCCGCCCGGAGCATCTGCCCCGAGGCCTCCTTCTCGGCGCCGCGCTTCTCGCTGAAGACCTCCAGCCGGCCCTGAAGCGGATGCTTCTGGCGGCGGAGGACGAGCATGATCACGCCCACGCCCAGGCCGAAGAGGATCGTCAGGGCAACGAATGCGCGGGCGTCCATTTCTCAGTCCCCCCACCCGGCCTTCTTCTGCTGCGGCTCCTTGGCCTTCTCGGCCTGGAGGTCCGCGTCGAAGTTCGGGAGCGTCTGGCCGTGGGCGATGAGCTTGTCGGCGACCTTGGGCCGGATGCCGGTGGGGAGCCGTCCATGAGGCGCGCGGCCTGGACGATGATGTGGACGGCCGAGGCGATCTGGGCGCGGATGGCCTTCTCGGGCAGGTCCATCCCCGCCATCGCCACCATGACGCCCAGGCGGCTGATGGCGTCGCGCGGGGTGTTGGCATGGAGGGTGGTGAGGGAGCCGTCGTGGCCGGTGTTCATGGCCTGGAGCATATCCAGCGCCTCGCCGGAGCGGCACTCGCCCACGATGATGCGGTCGGGCCGCATGCGCAGGGTGTTCTTGAGCAGGTCCCGCATGGAGACCTCCCCCTTGCCCTCGACGTTGGGGGGGCGCGTCTCCAAACGCACCACGTGCTCCTGCTGGAGCCGGAGCTCGGCCGAGTCCTCGATGGTGATGATGCGTTCGTCATCGCCGATGAAGCTGGAGAGCATGTTGAGGAGGGTCGTCTTCCCGGAACCCGTGCCGCCCGAGACGATGACGTTGGCGGCGCCTCCCACGCAGGCCTTGAGGAAGGTGATCATGTCGGGCGTCACGGAGCCGAACTTGATGAGGTCCTCCGGCTTCAGGGCGTGCTTGGGGAAGCGGCGGATCGTCAGCGAGGAGCCGTCCAGGGCGAGCGGCGGGATGATGGCGTTCACCCGGCTCCCGTCGTGGAGGCGGGCGTCCACCATGGGCGTACTCTCGTCCACCCGGCGTCCCACCCGGGTCACGATGCGGTCGATGATCCGGCGCAGGTGGGTCTCGTCGCGGAACTTCACCTCGCAGAGGACGAGCTTCCCCTTCTGCTCGATGTACACATTGTCCTTGCCGTTGACCATGATCTCGCTGATGCTCTCGTTCCGAAGCAGGCTCTCCATCGGGCCCAGGCCGAGGAGCTCGTCCATCAGCTCGTTCACCATCCGGGGCGCCGACTCGCCGAACTCGGAGGGGAGGTTCTCGGTCACGAACTGCTGGATGGAGGGGCGCAGCCGGTCGGCGAGCTCGTGCTCGGCGAGGCCTTCCACCTCGTCGAAGTTCAGCCGCCCGAGGAGCTCGCCGTGGAGCTCCTCCTTGAGGTCCTCCCACCGCTGCCGCAGGGAGGCCGGGACGGAGCCCGGGCCCTGGCCCCCGCCGGCCGGCGCCGCCGGGGCGGCCTTCTCCTGCTTGGCCTTCGCCTCGGGCGCCTTCTCCTTGCTCCCCAGGCGGGAGAGGAAGCCGCTTTCCTCGGTGAGCGTCCTGGTGGTTTCACTCATGAGGCTTTCCTCCCGAAGAGGAACCCGCGCTTCTTGGGCTGGGCCTTGGGCGCCCCGAAGCCCAGGTCCGCGCGAAGCTTCTCGGCCAGGCCGGCCACGGCCTTGGCGAAGGGACCCCGCGCCGCGGCGTCCGCCAGGGGGGTGACCCCGCGGTTGGCGGCTTCGATCAGGCGGGCGTGCTCCGCGGGGACGGCGAAATAGGCCGGCCGGCTGAGGGCCTGGGCGGCCTCCTCGGGCTGGAGCTCGCTCTCCTTGGTCACGCGGTTGAAGACGAGCGCCACCTTCTCCTGCGGGTACTCGAACCGGGAGAACAGCCGCAGGGACTCCCGGGCCTTGGCGAGGGCGGGAATCAGGGGCTCGGCCACCAGCAGAATCTGGTCCGCCTCGTCCAGCGCGGCCACGAGGCGGTCGCCCACCCACTTGGGCGTGTCCACGAGCAGGAGATCGAAGCGGTCCCGGAGGATGCGGATGACCCGGCTCACCATCTCGGCCGTGATGTTCAGGCCGTCGTGGAGGATGGGCGGGGCGGCGATCACCCGCACCCCGCTCTCGTGGTTGGTGATGCGGCTGAGCAGCTCGTCCCGCAGGGCGTTGGCGTCGCCGGCCGCGACGTCGCCCAGCTTGCCCAGCGTTTGGGTCGGCTGGAGGTTCATGAGGGAGGCGACCACGCCGCACTGGAGGTCGAGGTCCAGCACCCCCACCCGCAGGCCGCCCTGGTGGTTGAGCGCCAGGGCCAGGTTGACGGCCAGGGTGCTCACCCCCGTCCCCCCCTTGCCGGAGTAGAGAGCCACCACCTTGCCCTTCGCGCCCTCGGGCCCTTGGATGTGGCGCAGGCCGTTGTCGAAGGCCTCGTGGAGGGCGTCGGCCTCGGGCGGGATGGAGAGGATGTCGTTGAAGCGGGCCTGCATCGCCCCCCGGAGGAACTCCGGGTCGGCCGCCTGGCCAGAGGTGGCGCCGGCGATCAGCCACCCGGGGGTCATCCCCAGGTCGGCCAGGCGCCCCTCGGCCTCGGCCGGGCCGGAGGCGCAGGCCACCAGGGCGATGTGGGGGGTCTGGCCGTCCAGAGCGCCGCGGGCCTCCTCGAGGCTCCCGGCGTAAACGACCTTCCCCTTCCCCTCCAGCATGGGGGGGACGGCTTTCAAGTTCTTCTGGTCATCGTCCAGGATGAGCACCAGGGGGGTGAACGCCGCGTTCATCTCCTTCCCCCCTGGGGGCCCGCCGGGGCGGGCCCGGGGACGCGGCCCACCCGGAACCCGCTACGGGGCAGGAGGAGTTCGGGCGAGCGCCGCGTCCGGATGACGGTGGGCGTCACGAGCACCACGAGCTCGGTCTTGTCGTCCGAGAAGTCCTTGCTCTGGAACAGCTGGCCCAGGATAGGCACGTCCCCGATGAAGGGGATCTGGGCCATGTTCCGCTTCTGGTTCTCGGAGAGGAGCCCGGAGATGGGCATGGTCTGCCCGTCGCGGAGGACCACCTCGGTCTTGGTGTTGCTGGTCTTGAAGCCAGGGATGGTGAAGCCCGAGACCACGACCGCGATGGTGTTGTCGATGGCGCTGACCTCGGGCTCCACCGCCAACTCGATCAGGCCCGACTTCAGCACCTTGGGCTTGAATTTGAGCTGGATGCCGAACCGCTTGTAGACGATCGTCACGCTGCCGTCCTGCCCGGGCACGGGGATGGGCACCTCGCCCCCGACCAGGAAGTTCCCCTCCTTCCCGCTCAGCACACGGAGGTTCGGCTCGGCCAGGGTGCGGATGTAGCCCTTGTCCTGGAGGGCACGGATGAAAAGCCCCTGGGTCCGTTGATGGGTCCCCACGAAAATGTTGAGCAGGCTGCCGAAGGAGATGTCCGGCCCGACATCGGTCGTCTGGGGCTGGAGGAAGGTTCCGCGCGCCGAGAAGCCCGGCGCGCCCGGGAGGAGGAGGATATCGTCCCGGTTCAAGCTCGTGCGGCGGATGAAGCCCAGCCCCACTTGAAGGGCGCCGGCGCGCGAGATTTCGGCGAAGCGCACCTTGACCAGCACCTGGGGGACCTCGTCCACCTGGAGGTTGTCCACCACCTTCTTGGGCGCCACAGCCTCGGCCACCCCCAGGGCAACGGTGCGCGACTCCTCCGAGCTCACCGATCCCGAGAGCACCACGCTGCTCCCCGCCTGCTCGACCTTGATCTGCTCCTTGGGCAGCAGGCTCGCCAACTGCTCCCGGACCTGCTGGGCCAGGGGCGCCTCGGCGGTGACGGCGACGTCATAGGAATGCACGGCGCCCCGCTCGTCCCACACGATGAGGGTCGTCATCCCCTTGGCCTTTCCGTTGACGACCACTTCCTGCGGGCTGGCGACCACAACCTCGAGGATCTTGGCCTCCCCCACCGAGACGCGCTGGATGCGGGCGTCGAACCTGAGGACGTGGCTCTTGTTGACTTCGACGGAAACCTTGCGGCCGGGGGCGGCGGGCTGGGCGGCGCGGGAGGGGGCGGCCGGGAGCACCGCCGCCACGGCCAGCAGAAACCCCGCCACCACCGCGATCAGGCGCGCGCTCACCGGGCCGCCCTCCTAAAACTCGGCCTTGGACTTCTTGCCGCCCTGGATGATCTCCACCGAATAGGGTTTCGGCGCGCCCGAGGGCCTCGGGGCGCTGCCCCCTTTGTCCCTGCCCTCGCGCAGCAGATCGGTCACCCCGACCGGCTTCAACTCCTCGTTCTCCTTGTCCAGGGGATTGCGCAGGGAGAGCCACAGCTTGCCCGCCGCCGAGGCGAGGGCGAGCCGGTCGCTCTGCGCGGGGCTCACGAGCAAGGTGACGACAGCCACCGGGATGCGGTCCTTCGCGGCGCCCGTCTCCCGGACGCCGCCGGCGGCGAGCACCTCGATGTCCTGGAGGATGGTCCGGGTGACGGTGGTCTTCTGGGTGCCGGTGGCGTTCTGGCGGGGAACCTCGATCTCGAAAGTGCCGTGCACGTCCACCCGGTTGCCCGGCAGCAGGAAGCCGGCCACGCCGGTCACATCGGTCACGCTGATCGAGAAGGCGCGCCTCCCCTGCGGGATGCGGCCCGAGAGGCTCTCCCCGCCCATGCCCGTGCCGGCGGGCTTCTCTCTCGCCGGCGCCGCTTGGGCGGGCGGGGGAGCGGAGGACCGCTTGAACACGTCGTCCACCGTCACGGGATTGATCTGGGCCAGGGCCTTGTCGCGCGGGTTCCGCATCGAGAGCCATAGGGAGCCCGACGTCCCCGCGAGGGCGAGCTTGGCGCTCTCCTCGGGGGTCAGCAGGAGGGTCACCATGGGCACGGACACCCCGCTCTTCTTCTTGCCCGCCTCCTGCACCCCGCCCGCGGCCAGGACCTCCACGTTCTGGAGGATGGCCTGGGTGACCGGGGTCTTCCGCGTGCCGGTGCCCCGCTCGGAGGGCACCTCCATGTCGAAAGTCGCATAGACGTCCACCCGGCTCCCCGGGAGGAGGAAGCCCGCCACCCCCGTCACGTCGTTCACGCGGAT
>JACPCT010000034.1 GCA_016184445.1 Candidatus Tectimicrobiota bacterium
TGCCTCCCACCCCCGGCTTCGAGCGGGCGGACCGGGAGCTGGAGGAGCTGGACATCCTCGCGCGCCCCCGCCCCGTCCGGGGCGGCGCCTTCCTCTCCCTGAGCCTGGGGCTGGGCGGCCAGGCCTCGGTCACCCTCGTCGGCGCCCCGTGAACGCCCGGAGATCCGCCGCGCGCAGGCCCCCCAGGAAGCGGCGCCGCAGCAAGGACAAGGGGCCGCTCCGCCAGTGGGCGGAGTTCGCCCTCGCCATCTCCGTCCTGGCCCTGGTGCGCTGGCTCCCCTATTGGATGTGCCGCGCCCTCGCGGCGTGCGCGGGGGAGGGGATCTTCTGGCTCGCCCCCCGGCGGCGGCGGGTGGCCCGGCTCAACCTGCGGGTCGCCTTCCCGCAGATGAGCGAGGAGGAGCGCACCCGGGTGGCCCGGGCGAGCTGCCGCTCCTTCGTCCTCACGGGGCTGGAGGGGGTGAAGTTCCTCTACCGCTACGACGCGGAGGAGGCGCGCGGCTACGCCCTGCGCATGGTGGAGGGGGCCGGGGCGCTGCTCGATCGGGCGCGCGGCCTGCACGAGCGGGCGGGCGGCTGCGTCTTCGTCACCCCCCACCTGGGGAACTGGGAGTTCCTCCTCCACGCCGCCGCGCTCGCGGGATTCCCGCTCGTCATCGTGGTGCGGCCGCTCGACAACGCTCGGCTCGAGCGGTACCTCTTCGGGATGCGGGCCAGCTCGGGCCAGGAGGTCCTCTCCAAGCGGGACGCCCTCTTCCACCTGCGGTCGGCGCTGCGCCGGGGCCGCTCGGTGGGCATCCTGGCGGATCAGCATGCGGGCAAGCAGGGCCGGGAGGTCCCTTTCTTCGGCCGCCCGGCGAGCACCACGACGGCGCCCGCGGCCCTGGCGGTTCACTTCCAGCGGCCCATCGTCCTCGCGGCCTGCCTGCGGCGCGGGGGGGGCCTGGGCCACTGGGCCAGGCTGGGCGAGCCCCTCTGGCCCGACCCTGAGGCGGACTCCCTGGCCGAGATCGGCCGCCTGACGGCCGCCCTCAACGCGCAGATGGAGGGCTTCATCCGCCAGGCGCCGGAGCAGTACCTCTGGATCCACGACCGCTGGAAGCTGCTGCGGGGGCGGGGCGGATCGGGTCAGGGGTGAAATTTCGCCGAAAAATCTGCGTGCAGGTGTAGGGGCGATCCTTGCGATCGCCCTGGGGCGAACACGAGGTTCGCCCCTACATGGTCAGCGGGGGACGGCCCGGCGCAGGCTCTCGAGGAAGGGCTTTCCCGTGCGGGCGAGCTTGGCCTCGAGCTTGAGGGTACAGTCGCAGTCCCCGCAGTGGGGGTAGCCCTCGCAGTCCTCGAGCCGCCGGGCGAAGCGGATGTCGATCGCCTCGAAGTACTCCCGCCAGTAGGGGAGCTCCTCGGCCAGTTCGTTGCCGGGGCCGAAGGCCTCCCGGCAGTAGCACACCTCGAGCCAGCGCACCTGGCCCTCCCCGGCGAGGCGGGCTTCGTCCATGCAGCGGAGGAACTCGCCGTGGGCGATCGAGCCGCGGCCGAGCGCGCCCGTCTCGACGGCCCCGAGCAGGGCCTCCTCCTTGCCCCGTTTCACCCGGGCGCGCACCAAGTAGCGCATGGCTCCTCCAGGAGGTGAATGGCCTTCCGTCCGGCGGAAATTCTACCACCCGAGGAGGGGGGCGCGGGAATCGGCTTCCCCGCCCGTTGTTTACCTAATGGCTGTGGAGTAGGATGGCCGCCTGGTCGGTCCTTTTCCTTTGGTTTCGGACGCCCGTGCCATGAGCCCACAGCCCCGCGTGGCGATGGTGGCAAGCGAGATGTACCCCTTCGCCAAGTCGGGCGGGCTGGGGGACGTCCTCGGGGCGCTCCCGCCCGCGCTGGCCCGCCGGGGGGCCGAGGTCTCCGTCTTCCTGCCCGCCTACAAGTCCCTCCTCCAGAAGGGCGGGTTCGTCCCGCTGAACGGCGAGATTCCGGACGCCTTCGGGGCGCCCGAGGTCCGCTACGCGGTCTTCAAGGGCCGCTACGAGGGGGTGCAGGTCTACGCCGTGCGGTGCGGCGAGCTCTACGACCGCGAGGGCTTCTACGGCGACGACGGAGGCGAGTACCCGGACAACGCGCTGCGCTTCTCCCGCTTCTGCCGGGGCGTGCTCTCGGCCCTGGAGGGGATGGGGAGCCCCCCCGAGATCCTCCATTGCCACGACTGGCAGTCGGCCCTCGTCCCGGCGCTCCTCAAGGCCCGCCGGGGGGGCTCCCCCGCCTGGGCCGGGACGGCCTCGGTCATGACCATCCACAACCTGGGCTACCAGGGCCGCTACGGGAGCGCCGAGTTCCAGCACACGGGCCTGCCTCCCGAGGCCTTCGGCATCGACGGCGTCGAGTACTACGGCGACCTCAACCTCCTGAAGGGGGGCATCGTCTACGCGGAGGTCGTCTCGACCGTGAGCGAGTCCTACGCCCAGGAGATCCAGACCGCCGAGCAGGGCCAGGGCCTCGAGGGCGTCATCGCCTCCCGGGCCGGGGACCTGCTCGGGATCATGAACGGGGCGGACTACTCGGTGTGGGACCCGGCCAACGACCCGTGCCTGGCCGCCCCCTATTCGCGCGAGGACATGGAGGGCAAGGCGGCCTGCCGCCGGGCGCTGCGGACGGAGCTGGGGCTCAAGGGCGGGGGGCGCGGGCCGCTCTGCGTCATGGTCTCGCGCCTGGCCTCGCAGAAGGGGGTGGAGCTCCTCCTGGCGACGCTGAGCGACCTCCTCTGGATGGGGCTCGAGATCGCCGTCCTCGGGACGGGCGAGGTCGGCTACGAGACCGCCCTCCGCCGGGCGGCCGAGCGCCACCACCGCCAGATGGCCTTCCGGGGCCTCTTCAACGAGCGCTTGGCGCACATCTTCTTCGCGGGGGGGGATCTCCTCCTCATGCCCTCCCGCTACGAGCCCGCCGGCCTCAACCAGCTCTACGCCATGCGGTACGGCACCCTGCCCTTCGTGCGGACGGTGGGCGGCCTGGCGTCGTCGGTCGTCGCCCACAAGGAGATCGACCTGGAGCGCGACACCGGCTTCCAGTTCCAGGGGTTCCACCCGGCGGAGTTCCTCTGGGGCGTGGTCCGCGCCTGCCGCGCTTTCGAGGACAAGGACGCCTGGCGGCGGCTCGCGTGGAACGCCATGTCCCAGGACTTCAGCTGGGACCGCATCGTCCCCCGCTACCTCGAACTCTACGACGGCGCGCTGGCGCGGCGGGCGGCGCGGGGCTGAGGCCCCGCCCGCCGGAGGCTCCGCATGCGAAGGCCGAACCCCTCCATCCTCACCTTCGTCATGGCCGGCGGGCGGGGGGAGCGCCTCCATCCCCTCACCCTGGAGCGGGGCAAGCCGGCCGTCCCCTTCGGCTCGAAGTACCGGATCGTCGACTTCGTCCTCAGCAGCCTGGTGAACTCGGGCTGCCTGGCCATCTACGTGCTGGTGCAGTACAAGGCCCAGTCCCTCATCGACCACCTGCGGCGCTCCTGGACCATCGGCGGCGGCATCCACGAGCACTTCATCACGGCCGTCCCCCCCCAGCAGCGGGAGGGGGAGTTCTGGTTCAAGGGTACGGCCGACGCCGTCCACCAGAACCGCAACCTCGTGACCGACCACGACCCCGACCTCGTCTTCGTCTTCGGGGCGGACCACGTCTACCGGATGGACGTGCGCCAGATGGTGAGCTTCCACCTCGCGTGCGGGGCGGACGCCACCATCTCGGCCCTGCCGGTCCCCGTCGGGGAGGCGGGCGGCTTCGGCGTCCTCGCCGTGGACGGGGAGGGCCGGGTCGCCCGCTTCGATGAGAAGCCCGCCCGGCCCCAGCCCATGCCCGGCGACGCCGGCCGGGCCCTCGCCTCGATGGGCAACTACGTCTTCAACGCCCAGGTGCTCGTGGACGCCCTGGCGAGCGACGCTGGGCGGAGCGGCGCCCACGACTTCGGCCGCACCATCATTCCCGCCCTCCTCGCCGAGCGGCGGAAGCTCTACGCCTACGACTTCCTCCAGAACGAGGTGCCCGGCGTGAAGCCCACCGAGGAGCGGGGCTACTGGCGGGACGTGGGGACCATCCCGGCCTACTGGAACGCCCAGATGGACCTGCTGGGGGAGAGCCCTTGCTTCGACCTCTTGAACGCCCAGTGGCCCATCCGCACGGCGCCCTACCTGGGGCCCGGCGGCCAGATCGTCTCGGCCGAGATCCGGGACTCCATCATCGGCGAGGGCGTCTACATCCAGGACGCCCGCGTGCGGCGCTCCATCATCGGGCGGGGGGTGGTGCTGGAGGAGAGGGTCGAGGTCGAGGACTCCATCCTCATGGACCACACCATCGTGGGCGAGGGCGCCCGCGTCGAGCGCGCCATCGTGGACCGCTTCAACCAGATCCCCCCCGGTGCGGTGGTCTCGGCCCGGGAGGCCGCCCGCTTCCCCGGCGCCCACCTGGACCCCTCGGGTATCGTCGTCTTCCCGCGCGGCTTCACCCGCCGCGTCTGAGGGGGCGGTGGACCTCGAATCCCTGCGCGCCGACGCCGAGGCCTTCCTCGCCGAGAGCCGCCTCGAGTGGTACCTGGCCGGGGCGGGGGTCAAGGAGCGGCTCGAGCTCGCCCCGATCTTCGCCCGCCACCCCCGCCTCTTCGCCCGGGAGGGGGTAGAGGAGGCCGCCCGCGCCTGCCGCTCCGCCCCCGACGCGCCCGGGCGGGAGCGCCTGCGCGAGCTGTGGGCGTTCCTCGCCCTGGGCCTCATCCGGGAG
>JACPCT010000035.1 GCA_016184445.1 Candidatus Tectimicrobiota bacterium
CTCCGGGACGCCGAAGAGATCCTGCTCCATCCCTGCCTCCTTCGCGCGCGGCGCGGCGTCTTGACGAGAGGCCGGGGCCAGGGTATCAGGAAGCGGTTCACCGCTCCAATCCCTCCCATTCCCGGCCAGGAGAGGTGCCCATGCCCAAGGAAGTCATCAAGACCGACAAGGCGGCCTCCGGCAAGGTGCCGCTGTCCCAGGCCATCCGCGCGGGCGGCTGGCTCTTCTGCTCCGGCCAGCTCCCCATCGATCCGAAGACGGGCCAGGTCGTGCCCGGCGGGGTCGCCGCGCAGACGCGCCAGGTGCTGGAGAATTTGAAGGCCGTCTGCGAGGCGGGGGGCACCTCGCTCAAGAACGCGGTCAAGGTGACCATCTTCATGCACGACCTGGCCGACCTCCAGGAGATGAACAAGGTGTTCGAGGAGTACTTCGGGGTCGTGGACCCGCCCGCGCGCACCACCTTCCAGGCGGCCCGGATCATCGCGGACGCGAAGCTCGAGATCGAGCTCCAGGCCCTCATCCCCTGAGGCGGAGATGGCGGGAATCCAGGTCGGCATCCTGATGGGCAGCGCCTCCGACCGCCCGGTGATGGAGGAGGCGGGGAAGGCCCTCGACGAGATCGGGATCGGGTGGGAGATTCGCGTCCTCTCGGCCCACCGCACCCCCGGGGCCGTGCGGAAGTACCTGCGCGAGGCGCCGGGGCGGGGGGTCCGGGTGGTCATCGCGGGGGCGGGCATGGCGGCCCACCTGGCCGGGGTCTCGGCCGCCGAGACCGACCTCCCGGTCATCGGCGTCCCCCTCAACAGCTCCCCCCTGGGGGGGCTCGACTCCCTGCTCTCCACCGCCCAGATGCCGCCCGGCATCCCGGTCGCGGCCATGGGCATCGGGCCGGCGGGCGCCCGCAACGCGGGGCTCCTCGCGGCGCGCATCCTCGCCCTCGGGGACAGCCGGGTGGCCCGGGCCTACCGCCGCTTCGCCGAGGGCCAGAGCGCGAGCGTCCTCGCGGCCGACCGCGCCCTCCAGAAGGAGCGGGCCGCCTCGAAGAAGCGCGCCTCCCGCCGGGGCTGAAACATGAAATCTCAACGCATTTTCCGTCTTCCCCCTCTCCCTCTGGGAGAGGGCCGGGGCGAGGGGGGATTCCGCCGCGGAGCCTTTCCTTCCCTCACCCCCTTCCCCTCTCCCAGAGGGAGAGGGGCGCGAGCTCCGCGAAGACTCCACTTCCTTCCGGGTTCACCTTCCACGGACAACCCGGCCGGAATTCCCGCCTAGGCTCCCCCTTGGCCGAGATCCTGCCCGTCCACCCCGGGAACCCCGGCGAGGAGCCGTTGCGCCGGGCGGGGGAGATTCTCCTGCGGGGGGAGGTGGCGGCCGTCCCCACCGACACCGTGTACGGCCTCTGCGCCCGCGCCCTCGACGCGGAGGCGGTGGACCGGCTCTACCGCGCCAAGGGCCGCACAGAGGAAAAGGGCGCGCCGGTGCTCATCGGCCACCCGGGCCAGCTCGCCCTCCTCGCGGAGCCGCTTCCGTCCCGGGTGCGGGCCCTGATGGATGCGCTCTGGCCCGGGCCCCTGACCTTCATCCTCCACGCGCGGCCCGGCCTCCCCTCCCGCCTGACGGGCGGCGGGAAGGGGGGCGTGGCCGTGCGGCTGCCCGCCCAGAACCTCTGCCGCGCCCTCGCCCTGATCGCGGGGCCCTTCGCCGCCACGAGCGCCAACTGGCCGGGGGAGCCACCGCTGCGCGACGCCTCGGCCGTGGCTGTCCGCTTCGGGCCGAGGATCGCGCTCATCCTGGACGGGGGCCATGCGGGCGACGCGCCCGCCTCCACCGTGGCGGACCTCCGGGGGGAGCGCCCCGCGATCATCCGCAAGGGAGGGGTGCATTTCGACGCGGTGCTGCGGGCCTGGGAGCGGGTGGAGCGGCGGGGAGCTACTCCGGCAGCCGGATGACGATCTCTCCCTCTCCCTGGATGACGCACTGGCAGGCGAGGCGGTAGGCGCCGGGGTCCCAGCCGTAGGCGTCCAGCGTGTCCCGCTCGTCCTCGGCCTGGGGGGAGAGGTTCCCGCCCCCCGCGACCACCACGACCTTGCAGGTCGAGCAGGCGCAGTTGCCCCCGCAGTCGTGGGGGTGGTCCACCTCCCGGAGGAGGCTGCACTCGAGGAGGTTCCACCCCGGCTCGCCCTCGAGCGTGACTCCCAGGTTCTCGATCCGGACGGTGGCCATCGGGCGCCCTCCCGCGCCTTCTCCCTGGAGCAAGCAGGCGCGCCCCGACGACGGGGCTGCGGCCGGGCTTCGATGCGGGGCTGGGTGAACCTGGGACGGAGGCGGGCGCCTGCTCCTACTCCTCATCCTCCCCCTCCGCGGTGCCGGCGGTCTTGAAGGCCTCCTGGCGCTGGCGCTTGAAGCTGTAGGACACGATCTCTTCCTGGTCCTCCTCGTTGATGGCCGTGAACTGGATGGCCGCTTCGCACGCCTTCTTCCCCGAGGCGAGGAGGACCTCCGAGATCTTGACCGCCTTGCCGATGGCGCTCACCGTCACCGGGTGGAGGGGCGGAAGGGGAATGAGGATCTTCAGGTGGTCCCCCTTGCCCAGGGGGATGCCCGTGATCAGCCGCAGGCCTCCCGAGGAGAGGTCGATGCACATCGCCTTCTGGCGCTTGGCCGGGCCCGCCTGCTTGCCGGCGACGGCCGCGAGCACCTGGTCCACCTTGTCCTCGAGCTGACGGATGAGGCGGACCGTCTGCTGGAACATCTGGATCTGGGCCTGGGTGGCGCCCTTGATGTTGAGCTGGTCGCCCAGGTCGTCCCCCCCCGTCCCAGCGATGCCCTCGCGCTCCGCGGTGCGCTTGGCCACGTAGATGCGCTCGAGGTTGCGCGCCTCAGGCTCGGAGATGCGCTCGAACTCGATGGGGAAGCGCTCCTCGGTCCGCGCCGCGGTGCGCTTCTGGTTGCTCTCCTTGCCCAGCTCCTCGAATTTTTCTTCCGCCGCCATTGAGCCTTTTCTCCTCGCTAAGTCTCCGCCTGCTCTCCCTGGTCCTCTTCCTGTCCCCGCCGCATCTGGGCGAGCTCCCGGTGGCGCTTGAAGACGTAGGCGATCAGCTCCTCGCGGTCCTCCTCGTGGATCGAGTCGAACTGGCAGGCGGTCACGTAGAGGCCGCCGGCCGCCTCCTGGTCCACCCGGACCACCCGGCCCAGGGCCACGACGGAGAAGCCCTGGGGCTCGGGGATGTCCACCACGAGCTTGAGGTACCAGCCCTTCCCCATGGCCCACTTCGAGGTGAAAAGGATGCCGGAGCCCGAGAGGTCGATGCACTGGCCCGCTTCGAGGCCCTTCTCCTTGTCCTGATCCCCGCCCGCCGCCTGGGCGCTCAGGAGGCGGTCGAGCTTCCGCTCGATCCGCTCAAGCTGGCTGAGGATGGCCGCGCTCACCGTGCCCGGCGTGGCCTGGGAGGCGCTCGGGGCGGCGGGGACGACCGTCTCGCCGCGCTCCCGGGAGGAGCGCTGGGCGTAGTCCCGGCGGAGCCGCTCGGCCTCCTCCTTCGAGACCGGCATGAAGCGCACCGGGAAGGAGACGGGGACGCGCGTGTAGGAGCGGTCGGCCACGCCCCGCTTGCCGAAAGACTCCTGGATTTGCTCGCGGAACAGATCATCCGCCATGGTTCCCCCTTGCGGGCCGTTCCCGGGGTCTCAGCCGCTGAAGCCCTCGCGCGAGATGATGACCTCGACCCGCCGGTTCTTCGGCCGGTTCTCTGGCGTGGCCGCGAAGAGGGGGCGGAACTCCCCGTAGCCCGTCGCGGAGAAGCGCTCGGGCTCCACCCCTCCCTCCCGGGTCAGCACCCGTACGATCGAGGCCGCCCGCGCCGCCGAGAGCTCCCAGTTGGAGGGATACGCGCCCTGCCGGGGAGGCGGGGAGTCATCCGTGTGGCCCTCGACCATGACCTTGTAGGGCAGCTTCTTGAGCATCTGGGCCAGCTCCATGAGGAAGGGCATGAACCCCCTCTCCACCGCGGCCGAGCCTGCGCGGAAGAGAACCCCTCCCGTCATGTTCAGCACGATCCCCCGCTCCGTGATCTTGACGTCCACCACGTCCTGGAGGTTGCCCTCGAGAACCAGGTTCTTCACCTGGCTCCCCAGGTTCTGGAACGAGGCCTCCGACTTCTTCTCGCTCAGCATTGCCATCTCGGCCGAGACGCCGGCGGTGCCGAGCGCGCCCTGGATGGACTTCATGGCCTGCTCGATCTTCTTCTTGTCGGGGGTGGACATGGCCACGATCAGGATGAAGAAGGTGAGGAGGAGGGTGACCATGTCGCCGTAGGTCACGATCCACTCGTCCACTCCCCCTTCTTCCGGTTTCTTCCTGGGCACCGCCACGGCCTACCCTCCTTGCTGCTGGGCTTCCTTCTTCTCGCGCTTCATCATGCGCTCGAAGTGCTGGATACGCTGCTCGGGCTCCAAGTGGGCGTTCAGCCGCTGTTCGATGAGGCGGGGGTTCATGCCCTCCTGGATCATCAGGACGCCCTCGATGACGATGCGGACCTGTAGCACTTCCTTCTCGGAGCGTCCCGCCAGCTTGTCCGCGACGGGCAGAAAGAACATGTTCGTCGCCAGGGCGCCGTAGAACGTCGTGATGAGCGCCACCGCCATGCCGGGGCCCAGGGCCTCGAGCCCGCCCGTCATGGACCTGAGCATCGCGATGAGGCCGATGAGGGTGCCGACCATGCCGAAGGCGGGG
>JACPCT010000036.1 GCA_016184445.1 Candidatus Tectimicrobiota bacterium
GAGCGCCGCGCCAAGCTGAAGGACCATACGCGCCTAATCCGCGAGCACATCGCTGCGCTGAGTGATAAGCGCTATTGGGAGCAGTTCCCGTCCACTCCGGAGTTCGTAGTGATGTTTCTCCCGGGAGAGAGCTTTTTCAGCGCTGCCGTGGAGCATGAACCGGATCTGATGGAAGTCGGTTTCAAGCGGAGTGTCATTCTGGCGACACCGACGACTCTCTTTGCTCTCCTTCGTACCGTGGCCTTTGGGTGGCGGCAGGAGGGTATTGCCGAAAATGCACAGAAAATCAGCGGGTTGGGAGCGGAGCTTCATGATCGCTTGAGGACTCTTGCCGAGCATTTCGCCGGCCTCGGAAAGGGGCTTGACCGTGCGGTGGACGCCTACAACCGGGCGATCGGTTCCTTCGAGTCGAGAGTCCTCGTCTCGGCGCGGAAGCTCAAGGACTACGGGGCGGCGTCGGGGGGAGAGATCGAGATCATCGAACCCGTCGAGAAGGCGCCGCGCTCCTTGCAGGGGGCCCAGGCCCCCGATCTGGTGGAGAAGGAGGACGGGAAGCCGGAGGAAGGCTAGAGCCGGCGGAGGGAGGGGTGCTTGCGCCGCATGCCGTCCTGGAACCAGCGGGGGAAGCCCGCCCAGCAGCGCTCGATGTAGGCGAGGTCATCCGCGTCGGGGTCGAGGTCCTGGAGGAGCCGGGAGGGGGGGAGCGCCAGGGGGACGGAGAGCACCTCCCCGCGCACGGCGAGGATCTTGCGGGCCTCGGTGAGCCGCCGCTCCCCCGCTTCGACGGCCTCGACGGCGTGGAAGGCCTTCACCACTTGATTGAGGTAGGTGCTGAAGGCCTCGAAGTTGCGCTCAAACTCCTCGATGGGCTCCTCGGTCTCGTGCTCGAAGTGGAGGTGCCCCTCCCGCACCCGCCCGCAGATCTCCCAGATGGGAACCTGGGCGGTGAGGGGAAGGTACTCGTCCTCCAGGGCGTCGGCCAGGTTCTGGCGGTCCGTCCCGCTGAGGAGGAGGTCGAAATAATAGCGGTGGCGCTCCACGCGGGCCTCCCAGAGCCAGCCTCCGGGTTCCCCGCCGGCCTGTCAAGCGGAAGCCCTCCCGCCCGCCCGCGGGGCTTGTCAGGAGGAGAGGGTTTGCATATATAGATCGGGGCCTGGAAAGCCCGGCACCTGGTGAAAAGGAGGCTCCAAGAATGTGGAAAGCCGCCGGTCGGGCCGCCGGCCCTCTCGTCGTATCCTTTCTTCTCGCGGGCTGCGGCGATTTGATCCCGCGCGGGGTGGAGGTGCTCACGGACCCTCCCGGTGCCACCGTGCGCCTGGGCGATGAGAAGGTGGGCCAGTCGCCGGTGCTCATCTCCCTGGCGCGGATCAAGGACCACGGCCTGGACACCCTGACCCTGATCATCGAGAAGGAAGGCTATGAGACCCGGCGGGTCATTCTCGATCAGCGGGTCGGCGTCCTCCGGGTGCCCTTGAAGAAGAAATAGCACCGGGCCGCTCGCCTCTCCCGGCGGGGACAGCCCCCCCCTCCCGCCCCTTGCCGCCGCCCGGGGCGTATCCTGCGAAGGAGGTTTTGGTGCGCCGCCACGGGATGGGTCTTCTCGTTCATCTGCAGGACGTGGAGCCCGGCCGCGAGGACGCGGCGCGCGTCGGCATGGAGGAGTACCTGGACCGCCGGATGAAGGTGCCGGGGGTGTGGGGCGCGGCGTCCTACGAGGCCCTCAGGGGCGCCCCCCGCTTCCTCGCCCTGATCGAGGCCGAGTCCGTCCACGTCTTCTACTCCGAGCCGTTCCTGGCCCTCGCCTCTGACCCGGGTCCCGGCGAGGCCGAGGCGAAGCGGGGGCGGACCGCCGAGGTCCGCCTCGTGTGCGCCCAGCTCTACCCTGGCCTTCCCGCTCCCAGCCCCTCCTGCCCCACGGTGGATGTGGCGGGGCTGGCGCCGGTCGTCCAGATCGGGCGCATCCACGTCCCGGCGGACAAGCTCGATGACTTCAACGGCTGGTACGCCCAGGACCGGGCGCCCCGCATGGAGCGCCTGCCGGGCATGCGGCGCTTCCGCCGCTACGCCGTGGTGGAGGGCGAGCCGGTGATGGTGGTCTTCTACGAGATGGAGAGCGAGGCCGTCCAGGAGCAAGCGGGGTGGAAGGAGGCGTCGTCCACCCCCTGGAGCGGACGCGTGAGGGGCTACTACCGCCAGGCGCCCGGCTCGCCTGGCGTCTACCGCCGCCTGGGCAAGCCCCGCTAGGCGTTCAGAAGGGTTCCTCGCCGGCCCGCCTCCGCCCGGAGCGGAGGGGAGGCTTCTCGCCGGCGGCGCCCGCGCCGTAGGGCGGCTGGCGCTCGGCCGCCTGGCTCGCCTCGAGGAAGCTGAAGCCGGCCCAGACGACCCTCCCGATCAGGCGGTCCTGGAGGGACTCCCCCCGCCCGAACTTCCAGAACTCGACCTTGTACTCGCCGCGGTTCGTGGGGACGAGGGCGACGTAGCGCGGATCCAGGACCTCCACCCGCTTGACCGTGCAGCCTCCCTCCTGGTCGCGGAGGGCGTAGATGCCCTCCCCGGTGACCGCGCGCTCCCCCCGATCCACCACGGCGATGCAGCCGTCCGGGAGCTCCGGCTCCATGCTGCGGCCCATGATGCGGACCGCCACCAGGTTGCCCTCCCGGCGGCCGAACTCCCCGCGGGGCAGGAAGAGCCAGCCCAGCACGCTCTCGTCCACGAGCCGCGCGTTGCCGCCCGCGGCCTCGCCCGAAACCAGGGGGACGGGGATGAACTCCGCGATGCGCCGGCCCGCCGCCCCGGACTCGGGATGGAGCCGGAGGTCGCAGACGAGGGGAGCGGGCGGCAGGGCGAGGATCTCGGAGAGCGAGCTCGCAAGGGCGTCCGCCAGGCGGCGGAGCTGGCTGAGGGTGGGGTCGCTCTCCCCCGCTTCGAGGCGGGCCAGAACGTCCTCCGGAAGGCCGGCCTCCCGCGCCGCGGCCGCGCGCGAGAGTCCCTTGCGCTCCCGCAAGCGCCTCAGGCGTTCCCCGATGAGAGGGTCCCCGGCTCCCACGGGCTCACCGCCTCTTCTGGAAGATCCGCCCCAGGTTCAGCATGCCGGGGCCGGTCAGGAGGAACGAGACGCTCGCGGCGAGGAGGGTGGTCTTGACGGGGTCGGCCATCAGGGCCCCCGGACGCAGGCCCCCCGCCTTCCAGACAAGGTAGGCGAAGGCCAAGGCGGTGAAGAACGAGCAGAGCCGTACGGCGATCCCCAGGAGGATGCCCGCCCCACCCAGGAGCTGGACGAGGATGACCAGGTGGCCGATGAGGGCGGCGGCCGAGCCCTTCCACGCGTCGAAGAGGGAGGGGAGGCCCTGGACCGAGGCGAACGCGCGCTCCGCGCTCCCGGCGCCGGTGTGGAGGATCAGGAACCCGATCCACAAGCGGAGCAGGGTGATGCCCCACTCTTTCGCGGCCGGCGTCATCGTTCACCCCCTCGTCGGGATCAGCGGGGGAAGCGGCTGAAGTCGGGAGGGCGCTTCTCCAGGAAGGCCTGCATCCCCTCGTCCGACTGCTCGTTGTTCCACACGGCGTTCAGCAGCTCGCTCCCGTGCATCCAGGAGGGGTAGTGGAGATCGCCCAGGTAGTTGAGGCTGGTCTTCATGGAGCGCAGGGTGGCCGGGGCGTGGCTGATGATGGTGGCGCACCACTCGCGCGTGCGCTGCTCGAGCTCGCCGTCCGGGACGACCTCGTTGATGAGGCCGGCGGCCTTGGCCTCCTGGGCCGTGTAGCGCCTGGCCAGGAAGAGCATCTCGCGCGCCCGGCGGTCCCCCATGAGGATGGGGAGGTACTGGGTCGCCCCGACGACGGGGAGGGCGCCGACCTTGGCCCCGGACTGGCCGAAGACGGCGTTCTCGCTCGCGATGCAGAGGTCGCAGTAGAGCTGCCACTCGTTCCCGCCCCCGATGCACCAGCCCCGCACCATGGCGATGGTGGGCTTGCCGCAGTTGCGGAGCAGCATGCACAGGCGGCGCATCTTGTTGTTCCAGACGTGGCCGGTGGCCTGATTGAGCGCCATCATGGCCTTCATCTCGCCGCCCGCGCAGAAGCTGGCCCCCTTGCCGTAGAGGACGCCGACGCCGATGCCAGGGTCCTCGTCGAGGCGGGTGAAGGCGTGGATGACCTCGTCCAGCGTCTGCATGTTGAAGGCGTTGAGTATCTT
Organism: Candidatus Tectimicrobiota bacterium; assembly: GCA_016184445.1. Taxonomy (GTDB): domain Bacteria; phylum UBA8248; class UBA8248; order UBA8248; family UBA8248; genus 2-12-FULL-69-37. Next base: position 4,196 of record JACPCT010000036.1, read on the forward strand.
GGGCCGGTTGAGCCCCACCCAGAGGGCCTTGTCCTTCACTTCGGCGACGATGTGCTCGTATTGCATGGATGACTCCCTGAAAGATGCCGCGGAAGGGTGGCCGTCCCCGGCCGGATGCGGTGCGAGAGCGGGCCGGACCCCTGCGGCCGGGCGCCCATCTTGGCATATCGGGGGCCATTTTTCCACGCAAAGCGGAGGCTACGGCAGGAGCGCCACCGCTCCGCGGTAGAGGACCTGGAGGGAGACCAGGACCAGGAGGGCCGCGAGGATGCGGGTGAGGACGGCCGAACGGACCCGCCCCGAGATCGCCGCCCCCGCCTGGGCGCCCGCCACCATCCCCAGGGCGAGGGGGAGGATGAGGTCGCCCATGCCCGCGAGGTGGCCTGAGATCAGGTGGATGAGGGCGGCGGCGAAGGTGGTGAGCAGGAGCAGGCATTGGGAGGTGGCGGTGGCGATGTGCGGAGGAACACGGAGGACGCGGATCATCAAGGGGACGTAGATGGGTCCCCCGCCGATCCCCATGAAG
>JACPCT010000037.1 GCA_016184445.1 Candidatus Tectimicrobiota bacterium
GTCGGCGAGGAGCTTCTTGCCCTCGTCGGTGTTCCCGTCCGGGAGGACGGCGAGGGGCCGGACCAGGTAGCCGTCCATGAACGAGGTGACGGTGATGTCGCCCACCTTGTGGCGGTAGATGCTCGCCACCTGGGGCGTCTTGGCGGGGGCCTGGGCGGCGGCCCGCGCCTCTGTGCGGCCGAACATGAGGGCGGCGCCAGCCGCCGCCGTTCCGATCAGGAATTCCCTGCGCGATGGACTCATGGGCTTGCCCTCCCCTGGGGTCGATGGTCCGCCGGAGCCGGCGGCTGTCTGTATGCATGGCGTATGATGTGATTATAATCGAGGCATCGGGCCGAAGCCACGGGGCGGGGGACGCGGTTTTCGCCATCCTTGCGCGCGGGGGAGGGGGGCGGCGGGAGGCCTCGGCGGCCGGCCCCCCGCCGGGGGCTCCCGGCCGGGCCGCGCTTCCGCGAACGCAGCATGGGAGGAGAATCATGTCGCGCCTGCAGGCGATTCCATTGGATCAGATGACGGAGGCGCAACGCAAGCTCTACGACCGCATCACCTCGGGCCCGCGCGGGGCCTTCCGGGGGCCCTTCACGGTCTGGATCCGCAGCCCGGAGTATCTCGACCGCCTGGAGCCGGTGGGGGAGTACCTCCGCTTCAAGACCGTCCTCCCGCCGAGGCTCTCGGAGTTCGCCATCCTCATCACCGCGCGCTACATGAAGGCGCAGTACCCCTTCCAGGCGCACGAGCCCCACGCCCTGAAGGGGGGCCTCGACCCCGCCCTCATCGACGCCCTCCGCGAGCGGAAGAAGCCCCGCGACATGAAGGCGGACGAGGCGGCCGTCTACGGCTTCGCCACCGAGCTCCTGGAGACCAAGTTCGTGAGCGAGCCGGCCTACAAGGCGGTGACGGGCCTGTTCGGGGAGAAGGGCGCCCTCGACCTCACCGCCCTTGTCGGCCACTACACCATGGTGAGCATGACGGTGAACGCCTTCGAGGTGCCGGTGCCTCCGGGCGTGAAGCCGCCCTTCCCGATGTAGGGGCCCGAATTCGGCGACACCGAGGGGGTTGTAGGGGCAGGCCCCCCAGCCCCGCGCGGCGTGCCGCGCGGGGGCCCCAAATTCGATGCCTGCCCCCGCCAGGGCGGCCACGGGGGGCCGCCCCTACATTTGCCGTGCCATGAAAGGGAACCCGCGTGAAACAGCTGACCGGGAACGTCTACTACTTCCAGTCCTACCCCACCGTCTCGATGGCGGTGACCCCCGCCGGCTGCATCGCCATCGACGGCCCAATGAAGCCCACCGACGCCGTGAAGTGGCGCGACTTCATCCTCTCGAAGGGCCCCCTGCGCTACCAGATCGTGACCGAGCACCACCAGGACCACATCTGCTCGGCCCACTACCTGAAGCCCGAGGTCGTCATCTCGAGCGAGATCACCTGCGCCGAGTTCTTCAAGTCGGTCGCGAACGCCGAGGAGGGCAAGCAGCGGATGCTCAAGTACGACCCGGCGGCCGGGCCCCTCCTCGAAGGCTTCGAGATGCGGCCCCCGGACGTCACCTACAAGGAGCGCATGACCATCCGCCTCGGGGGGCGCACCTTCGTCGTCTTCCACGGCGCGGGCCACACCCGGGGCCAGAGCATGGTGCACGCGGTGGAGGACCGCGTCCTCTTCGCGAGCGACAACATCTCCCCCGGGCAGGGCGTCGCCTTCCACTCGGCGGACGTCTGGGGGTGGTTCAAGACCCTGGGCCTCATGGAGGCGCTCGACGTGGACTGGTACGTCCCCGGCCACGGCGCCCCCTGCACCAAGGCGGAGTTCCCCAAGCAGCGCGAGAAGATGCTCGACCTCATCCAGATGGTGCGGGAGGCCAGGAACAAGGGCATGAGCCGGGAGGAGTGCCAGCGGACGATCAACTTCATCGACGGCTACTTCGACAAGAAGGGCTACGGCCGCCCCCGGCTCCTCGGCGAGCGATCCTACATGCTCATGCGCGGCGCCGTCGGGAACATCTACGACTGCCTGGACGACCACCCCACCGGGGGGCTCCACACGCGCGAGGACCCACTGTGGGAGAACATCTAGGAGCTTCGCTTCGCCTTCATTCCGGCGGTTGTATCCGCAGGGGCGCACGGCCGCACGCCCCCGCGAATTTCACATGCGCTCTTGATCCTCACCCCTTCACCACCGTCCGGCTCCCGATGGAGGGCTGGGAGTGGCCGAGGCCCGGGAGCTCCCAAACGCCCGCGCCCCCGGGGTTGTTATCCCCCTGGATGTTCGCGTCGATGACGCAGGGCTTGCCCGACTTGATCCCCTCGGCCACGGCGTCCCCCAGGTCGGCCGCCTTCTCGACCCGCACCCCCGCGATTCCCGCCGCGCGCGCCATGGCGGCGAAGTCGGGGTTCAAGGGCTCCCCCGTCCGGGGGTGCTTGAAGCCGGTGGCGAGCTCGCGCTTGCCCAGGTAGCCCCTCTGGAGCCCCCGGATGGAGGCGAAGGCGTAGTTGTTCCACACCACCCAGACGACGGGGATGTCGTACTCGGAGGCCGTCCCGAGGACGCTCGCGTGCATGAGGAAGGCGCCGTCCCCGCACACCGAGACGCATGGCCGCTCCGGCGCCGCGAGCTTGGCCCCGAGCGCCCCGGCCACCCCGAAGCCCATGGCGCCGAAGCCCATCGAGCCGAGGAGGGACTGGGGGCCCCGGGGCTTGCAGAACTGGACGAGCCAGTTGTGGTGGACGCCCACGTCGCTCACAAGGATGGCGTCCGCGGCCAGGGCCTTGTCGAGCTCGTGGGCCGCGCGCTGGGGGTGGATGGGGGTGGTGTCGATCCCGAAACCCGGGGCGATGAACTCCTCCCACTCGTTCCGCCAGCGGCCGATGTCCCTGAGCCAGCCCTCGCGGCCCGCGGGGACCTCCCGGGCGGGCTTGCGGGCGTCCAGCTCGGCGTGGACCTGGCGGAGGAACGTCCGCACGTCGGCCATGAGGCCGAGCGCCACGGGGTAGTTGCGCGCGATCTCGTCCGGGTCGATGTCCACGTGGATGAGGCGGGTGGGGGGGATGTTGAAGGAGTAGCCGGGAATCCAGCTGCTCGAGGTCCGGTCGTCGAAGCGCACCCCGAGCGCCAGGAGGACGTCCGCCTGGCGCGCGGCGTGGTTGGCCGGGTAGGTGCCGTTCCGGGCGATCAGGCCCAGGTTCAGCGGGTGCCCGGAGGGGATGGCCCCGACCCCGCTCGAGGAGCAGGCGAGGGGGATCTGCAGGCGCTCCAGGAGGCGGAGGAGCTCCCCCGCCGCGCCGCCGTACTTCACCCCCTGGCCCACGAAGACGACGGGGCGCTCGGCGGCGAGGAGCATGTCCACCGCCTTCTTCAGGGCCTCGGGCTCCGCCCCGCAGCGGCAGTTGATGTTCGCGTCCCATTCCCGGGCCTGGGGCATCTCGACCTCGGCCTCCTCCTTGAAGATGTCGAAGGGTACGTCCAGGACGACCGGGCCGGGCCGGCCGGTCACCATGGTCTTCCAGGCCTGGCGGGTGGCCACCGGCACCATGTCGGCGCGGGTGGGCTGGAAGACCCGCTTGCAGACGGCCCGCACCGTCGAGGGGAAGTCCGCCTGGTAGTGGCGGTAGAGCTCCTGGAAGGCCCCCCGGTTGAACTGGCTGGTGGGGATGTTCCCCGTCACGGCGAGGAAGGGGACCGAGTCGAGGAAGGCGTTGGCGAGGCAGATGGGCAGGTTGGCCGAGCCGGGGCCGCAGGAGGTGAAGGTGGCGGCGGGACGCCCCGCCACCCGGTAGTAGCCGTCGGCCATGAAGCCCGCCACCGACTCGTGGCGGACGGAGAGGGTCTTGATCTCGTCCGAACGCTCGTAGAGGGCGTCCATGAAGCTGATGTTCCCGTGGCCGCAGAGCCCGAAGATGTAGGGCACCTCCTGCTGGATGAGATAGTCCACGATGATCTGTCCGCCGTTCATGCGGGCCACGTCGCTTCCTCCATGAGATCCCGCCGGCGGGGAAGAACGATCAGGCCGCCATCGGCCGGGCGGGACGGGTGCGGGACGGCTCCGTGAGGCCCCTGCGCGATTGACGCAACCGGTGAGATGAATATAATGCCGCCCGTCAGAAATCAACCGATTGTCGCCGTTTGGGGCCGCCGCTCCGTCATCGGGCCCCGGGGGATGGCGATGCCCGACCGCAGCCGCCGCAGCCACAAGTGGGTCACCGAGGAATTCTACAAGGTCCATGACGTGTACGGCTTCCGGGCCGCCATGTTCGTCGAGTGGGGCTTCCGGCCCGCCGACGTGAAGCGGACGACCGAGCGGATCAAGGTCCCCGAGGCGGCCTCCAAGGAGTGGGCCCGCACCGCCGCGCAGGAGGAGGAGCTGGCCCGTGAGGCGGAGGCCGCCGGCCACCGCGAGAGCGCGGCGGAGTTCTACCACCGCGCGGCCCTTTACTACGGCCCCGCCTGCGGCATGATCCACGCCAACACGCCCAAGAAGCGCGAGCTCTACGCCAAGATGGTCGCCTGCTACACCAGGTTCACCGAGCTCTTCGGCGAGGCCCCGGTCCAGCGGGTGGAGATCCCCTTCGAGGGCGGCAAGACCATCCCCGGCATCCTCCAAACCGTTCCCGGCGCGAAGGCCCCCTGCGTCCTCGTGGTCCCCGACATGGACACCATCAAGGAGTACATGCCCAACCCCTACCACAACCCCTTCCGCCGGCGCG
>JACPCT010000038.1 GCA_016184445.1 Candidatus Tectimicrobiota bacterium
GCGACGTCCTCGGCTCGGACGTGCCCACGCTGGTGGACTTCTGGGCCGAGTGGTGCGCTCCCTGCAAGATGATCGCCCCGACGGTGGAGGCCCTCGCCGCCGAGTACGAGGGCAAGATCCGCGTGGGCAAGCTGAACATCGACGACAACCCGGCGACCCCGACCAAGTTCGGCATCCGCGGGATTCCCACCCTGATCCTCTTCAAAGGGGGCAAGCCGGTCGAGCAGGTGGTGGGCGTGCGCTCCAAGGCCGACCTCAAGGCCGCCATCGACCGCTCGCTCTAGCGATCTCGCTGCTCCGGACCGCCCCTGCAAATCGCGTTTCCTGGACCGAGGATATTGTTCCCCCTCTCTCCGGGAGGGGGCAGGGGGAGGGAAGGACGTTGCATCGGCATCCCCCCCACCCCAGCCCTCCCCCAAAGGAGGAGGGTGGAAGAAGCGGGGCGTTCGGCTTGAACCGGGCGGCCGATGGAATGGTGGATGCGGCGGGGCGGCACCTGGCCTTCACCGAGGACGGTCCGCCCCAGGCATCCCCGCGAGTGGTCTTCGTCCATGGCGCCGGGGGGACCCGCCGCGTCTGGGCCCGCCTGGGGGACGACCTCTCCCGCCGGGCCAGGCGGGTGGTTGCCCTGGACCTCCCCGGCCACGGCCGGTCGGAGGGGCCGGGCTGCGCCCGCATCGAGGAGTACGCCGGCTGGGTGCTCCGCTTCCTGGAGGCGTGCGGCGCGCGGCGGCCCGTCCTGGCGGGCCACTCCATGGGCGGAGGGGTCGCCCTCGCGTGCGCTCTCGCCGCCCCCGGGGCGCTGGGCGGGCTGATTCTCCTGGGGACGGGCGCCCGGCTCCGGGTGCGCGGCGCCATCCTCCAGGGCATCCGGACCGACTTCGAGCGGACCGTGGACGCGATCGTGGACTGCGCCTTCGCCCCCGGCGCGCCCCCCGTCATGGCGGAGGAGAGCCGCCGTGAGCTGCTGGCTTGCCCCCCCGCGGTGGCCGAGGGGGATCTCCGGGCCTGCGACGCCTTCGACGTGCTGGATCGGCTCGGGGAGATCGCGCTCCCCACCCTCGTCCTGTGCGGCGAGAGCGACGCGCTGACCCCGCCCAATTACTCCCGTTTCCTGGCCGAGCGCATCCCCGGCGCGCGCCTCGCGCTGGTCGAGGGGGCCGGGCACATGCTCATGATCGAGCGGCCCGCTCCCGTGGGGGAATCCATTGCGGCGTTCCTGGACACGCTGTCCTGAGGCGCGGCGGGGCCCGCTCCGCCCCCGCGTGCCGGGCCCTTGAGCGGCGCCTCCCCCCTCCGGGTCTACGGGTGGCTGGCGGCCGGGATCGCGGCGCTCGGCTGGTCGGCCGTCCTGATCCGCTTGGCCGATGCCCCCCCGCTCTCCGTCGCGGCCTACCGGATGGCGGGCGGGGCCGCCTGCCTGCTTCCCTTCGCGGGGGGTGCCATCCGCGCCCAGTGGCGGCTCCTCGCCCCCCGCGAGCGCGCCCTCTGGGCCGCCTCGGCGGTGTTCCTGGCCCTCCACTTCGCCCTCTGGATCGAATCCCTCCGCCACACCTCGGTGGCGAGCTCGGTGGTGCTGGTGACGACCAACCCCGTCTTCGCCGGCCTCGGGGGCTGGCTCCTCCTGGGGGAGAAGGAGAAGCCCTCCTTCTGGGCCGGCGTGGCCTGCGCCTTCGCGGGCGGCGTCCTCTTGGCCTGGTCGGACGCCCGGGCCTGGGAGGGCAGCGCCTGGGGGAACCTCCTGGCCCTGGGGGGGGCCGTCCTGGCCTCGGCCTATCTGCTCTGCGGGCGCAGGCTGCGTGGAAGGGTGCCGCTCCTCCCCTATGTGGCGCTGTGCTATGGGCTGAGCGGGCTCCTCCTGATGGGGGCGGCCGGGCTCGCGGGCCAGCCCCTGGCGGGTTTTTCCCTGGAAACCTGGCTCCTCCTCGCCGCCCTGGCGGCCGGGCCCACCCTGCTGGGCCACACGGCGGTCAACTATGCCCTGGCCCACCTGCCGCCGGGCCGGGTGGCGCTCGCCATCCTGGGGGAGCCGGTGGCCGCGGCGGCCCTGGCCTGGTGGCTCCTGGCCGAGCCCCTGACCCCCGCCCGGGCGGCCGCGGGGGGGCTGATCCTGGCCGGGATCGCCTGGGGTTCCCGCCCCGGGAGGGAGGGGGGAGGGGGCAGGCGAGGGGTTCATTGACGGGGGGGCCTGCTTCCGATACCTTGAAGGTAATATCGTCGCCCCGCTGGGTCATGAGTCCCGGAGCGCCGTTTCGCCCGGACTGGCGGCCAGAAGCCGATCCCGGCTGGAGGACCCACCCATGAACGACATCCCCATCTCATCCGCCGAGCGGTATTCCTCCGAGGAGGATCGCCTGGCGCAGCTGATCTCGGCCTCGGCGGAGGAGCGCCAGCGGCTGGAGAAGCTGGTGGAGTTCGTCAACCTGAAGATGGAGGAGGTGGTCTCCAAGCGGAACTCGCTGGAGGACGTGGAGGGCCGCCTCGCCTCGCTGGAGTCCAAGGTGAGCCAGGCGGAGCGCCAGACCGACTCCCTGAGCCGGCTGGACGGGCGGATCGCCGAGTCCGAGCGCCACCTCAACCAGTTCGAGGACTTCATCCGCAAGACCAAGCTGGACATCGACTCCCTCAACGTGCTCTCCGAGCACGTGATGGCCAAGACGCGGAGCCTCCAGCAGCAGCGCGAGATCGTGGAGAAGTCGAACGAGGAGGCCGGGAAGCTCAACGTCCTTCTGTGGGAGATGGAGTCGAAGATCAAGAACCTCCAGGAGGAGAACAAGCTCGTCAAGCGCACCGAGAAGAGCGTCGCCAAGCTCGAGAGCCTCTACGAGAGCGTCCGGGCGAACATCCAGGAGGCCTTCCGCCTCCGCGAGCTCATCGAGGACGCCAACGCCAAGGTCAACCAGCTCACCGACTTCTCCCGCGACTTCGACGAGAAGCTCCAGCAGGTGGACCGCGAAAAGGTCATCTTCGAGAACTTCGCCAAGCGCAGCACGAACTTCCGCCGCTCCCTGAACGAGATGGAGCAGGCCCTGAACGCCCTCATGGAGCGGGTCTCCCAGGTGGAGTCCCTCCGCGGGGAGCTCGACCAGGTGAAGCCCGCCATCGAGAGCGTCCGCATCGAGAGCCAGAACATCCTGGCCAAGAACGAGGCCCTGCGCCGCACGAGCGAGCGCGTCCGCACGCTGGAGGAGCAGACCTCCAAGCTGGACCGCGAGATCGACCGCGTGCGGGGCGAGCGCCGCGAGGTGGGCGAGGTGTGGGAGCAGGTGCAGTCCCTGCGCGACTACCTCGCCAACGAGGTCGAGCGGCGGGCCGAGCGCCTGAAGCGGGAGCTGGACGAGTCGGCCGCCCTGCGGCGCATGATCCAGGAGTCGCAGACCATGGCCCGCGAGCTCGAGGAGCGGCTGAACCGCATCCCCGAGGGCCTCAAGGCGGCCGCCCAGGCCGAGGAGCGGACGGCCCAGATCCGCGCCATCGCGGAGGAACTCAGCCGGAAGCTGGAGGAGGTGGAGAAGCACCAGCGGCTGGTGGACCACGTGGAGGACCGGGTGCGGGACCTCACCTCGAACATCGTCCAGCTCGACGACCGCATCGAGAAGCAGCTCGAGCGCCGGGGCGAGGTCGAGCGGATGGAGAAGCGCCTCGAGGCGCTCCAGTACTTCATCGAGGAGGCCGACCTCAAGATCGACAAGCTCCAGCGGCGCGGGGAGTACGTGGACCGCGTCGAGGGCCGCCTCGACCAGCTCCACCACCTCGTGGACCACGTGGAGGAGCGCATCCTCGACGTCACCAAGGAGCGCGCCGGCATCGAGGCCCAGGAGAAGCGCCTCCAGCACCTCATCGCCCAGTTCGGCGAGTCCTACGAGCAGGGCCAGGCCCAGCTGGCCAGCGCGCGCGAGGCCCACCGCACCATGGAGGAGGTGAAGGCCTTCCTCACGCGCATGGACGAGAGCCTGCGCGAGCTCCACGCCGGCGAGGCGCGGATGGACACGCTGCGCGAGCGCGTGCGCGAGATCGAGGGCGAGGTGGACCAGATCCGGGTCATGGCCGCCCAGGTCCAGCAGCACACCGATCACCTGTTGCAGGAGGAGGAGCAGGTCTCCCAGGTGGAGAAGCGCCTCTCCGTGCTCGATCACCAGGCGGAGGGCCTCGAGGGCAGCCTCCAGCAGCTCATCCGGAACAAGGCCGAGGTGGCCGCGGCGCACGAGGAGCTGAGCGCCCTCAAGCTCTCCGTCAAGGAGATCCACACCCACATCCGCGACCTGGTGAGCGACCGGCAGACGCTCAAGGACATCGAGCTTCAGATCGACGAGCTGCGCGACATCTTCCAGCAGGTCGAGGAGCGCGGCAGCAAGGTGACCGATCAGCTCGACAAGGTGGCCCACATGGAGGCCCGCGTGAAGGACCTGGGCCTCCTCGTCGAGGACGTGCGGGCCAAGTACGAGGCCCTCTCCGGGGAGCGGGAGGTGCTCGACCGGGCCAACGCCCGGATCAACGAGCTGCGGGCCGTTTTCCATGAAGCCGAGCGCCGCCTGGAGCGCGGCAGCTGATCGTGCCCCGGCCGCGCCGCAGGGGGTGGTGAATGCCGGGGAAGCGCCGTCCTTCCTCCGCGTACGCCTTCTTCGTCGGGTCCTCCCTGCGGAGGAAGGCCACCCAGGCCATCCGCCTCGCCTGGACGGCCTTCGTCCTGTTCGGGCT
>JACPCT010000039.1 GCA_016184445.1 Candidatus Tectimicrobiota bacterium
CCCTGGGCTTCCACCTCGTGGGCTTCGGCTGCACGACCTGCATCGGCAACTCGGGCCCGCCCCCCCCCGCCATCTCGCGGGCGGTCCGCGAGGCCGACCTCGTGGCGGCCGCGGTGCTCTCGGGCAACCGCAACTTCGAGGGGCGCGTGCACGGCGAGGTGAAGATGAATTTCCTCGCCTCGCCTCCCCTCGTGGTGGCCTACGCCCTGGCCGGCCGCATGGACATCGACCTCACGAGGGAGCCCATCGGCCCCGGCAAGGACGGCAAGCCCGTCTACCTGCGGGACATCTGGCCCAGCCAGAAGGAGCTGCAGGACGTGATGCTCCAGAGCGTGCGGGCCGAGATGTTCCGCAAGAGCTACGCCGACGTCTTCAAGGGCGACCTCCGGTGGATGGGCATCCCCACCCCCAAGGGGGAGCTCTTCGACTGGCAGGAGTACTCCACCTACGTCCGCAAGGCGCCTTACTTCGAGGGCATGAAGCGCCACCCCGATCCCGTCAACGACATCAAGGGTGCCCGCGTCCTCGCCCTGCTGGGGGACAGCATCACCACCGACCACATCTCGCCCGCCGGCTCCATCCGGGCGGACGGCCCGGCCGGCAAGTACCTCGTCATGAACGACGTGACCCAGCGCGACTTCAACAGCTACGGCTCCCGCCGGGGCAACCACGAGGTGATGGTGCGCGGCACCTTCGCCAACGTGCGCCTGCGCAACAGGATCGCCCCCGGCACCGAGGGCGGCTGGACGCGCCACCTCCCCTCGGGCGAGGTGATGACCATCTACGACGCCTCCCTGCGCTACCAGGCGGAGAAGGTGCCCCTCATCGTCATCGCCGGGAAGGAGTACGGCACGGGCTCCTCGCGCGACTGGGCGGCCAAAGGGGCGAACCTCCTCGGCATCAAGGCCGCCATCGCCGAGAGCTACGAGCGCATCCACCGCTCGAACCTCATCGGCATGGGGGTGCTGCCCCTCCAGTTCCGCCCGGGCGAGAACCCCGGGACGCTCGGGCTCGCCGGCGAGGAGGTCTTCGACATCGAGGGCCTGAAGGGCGGCGAGGCCAAGGCGGTCCGGGTCACCGCCCGGCCCGCCTCGGGCAAGCCCGTCACCTTCGAGGCCCTGGTGCGCATCGACACCCCGAACGAGGTGCACTACTACCAGCACGGGGGCATCCTGCAGTACGTGCTGAGGCAGTTACTGGAGAGGGGCGGGAACTAGGGGCGGCCTCCGCCTCCCGTGTGGGACGGCGCAGGGGATAGCCCCGTGCAAGAATACGAGAAAAAGGCCTGAAAATAAGATTTTTCGGGGAGGGCTGCCGTGGCGATTGCGGCTGCGGCCCGCCGCGGGCGGGGCAAGGAGACGAAGGGGATCGAGTGGAAGCGGGGCATCTGTGGCGTCTGCCCGGCGGGCTGCTGGGTGGAGGCGGGGCTCCGGGGCGGAAAGCTCGTGGACATCCGGGCCGACGCCGCGCATCCGCTCGGGATGCTCTGCCGCCGCGGTGAGCACGCGCCCGGGATCGTCTACTCGCGCCACCGCCTCCGGCACCCCATGAAGCGCGTCGGGCCGAAGGGCACCTTCCGGTTCGCCCGGATCGGCTGGGAGGAGGCCTACGACCGCATCGTGGAGCGGCTCGGGCGGATCAAGGAGGAGTCCGGGCCCGAGGCCGCCGCCGTCTACACCGGTCGGGGGGCCTTCGATCTCTCGCTCTGCGACATGTTCCAGCCGAAGGGAGTCGCCGTCTCCTCCGCCTCGAACGTCCTGTTCCGGTACGGTTCCCCCAACACCATGGGCGTGGGGGCGCTGTGCTATGTCTCCTTCGCCATGATCGCCCCCCACGTCACGATGGGGCGGATGCTCATCAACATGTTCAGCGACATCGAGCACGCCGGGATGGTGGTCGTTTGGGGCGCCAACCCGGCCACCGACTCCCCGCCGCTCGACATGCACCGGCTCCTCGCGGCGGCCCGGCGCGGCGCCGAGATCGTGGTGATCGACCCCTGCCGCAGCGAGACCGCCGCGCGCACCGGCGCCCAGTGGGTCCCGATCCGGCCGGGCACGGACGGGGCGCTCGCCCTGGGCCTGATCCAGGTGATGCTCGAGGAGGAGATTCACGACGAGGACTTCGCCCGCCACTGGACGCACGGCTTGCCGGAGCTGCGGGGCTACGTCCAGCACTTCCGGCCCGAGGCGGCGGCGGCGATCACGGGCGTCCCGGCCGAGACGATCCGCGCGCTGGCCCGGCGGATGTGCGGCGCGGCCGGCTGCGCCCCCGTCATGTACACGGGCCTGGAGTACTCGGACAGCGGCGTCCAGGCGATCCGGGCCGTCCTCGCGGCGTGGGCGCTCGCCGGGCAGCTCGACGTGCCGGGCGGCCTCGTGCTCGCCATGCGGGACAGCCACTTCCCGATCAACCGCGCCTGCAACGTCGAGAACCCCAACCTGGGCCGCGCCGTCGGCCACAGCCGCTTTCCCGTCTACACGCGCTACCGGGGGGAGTTCCACGCGAGCGGGCTGGTGGACGCCGTCCTGCGGGGCGACCCCTACCGCATCCGGGCGCTGCTGGTGCAGGGGGCCTCCATCCTCACGTCCTGGCCGGAGACCCCCGTCTGGCGGGAGACGCTCTCCCGGCTGGACTTCCTCGTCACCATCGACCGCCAGCTCACCGCCGACGCCGCCTACGCCGACATCGTCCTCCCCGCCACCACCATGTTCGAGAACGAGGCCTACATGGTCTATGGGCCCATCTTCAGGCTCCGGGAGCGCCTCATCGCGCCGGTGGGCGAGGCGCGGAACGACTACCTGATCATGGCAGAGCTGGCCCGGCGGCTGGGCTATGGAGAGCAGTACCCCCAGAGCGAGGAGGCGCTCGTGCGCTTCGCCCTCGATGGGTCCGGCTTCGCCCTCGAGGAGGTGAGGGCGAGGGGCGGGACGGTCCGCATCCCCGCCCGGATGCTGGAGTACCAGAAGTGGCGCAAGGGGGGCCTGCGCCCCGACGGCCGGCCGGGGTTCGACACGCCGACCGGGAAGTTCGAGATCCGCTCCACCCTCCTCGAGGAGCACGGCCACGAGCCCTTGCCCAAGTACACCGAGCCCGCCGAGGGGCCCCTCGGCGACCCCGGCCTCGCGAGGGAGTTCCCTCTCGTCTTCGACTCGGGTTCGCGCCTCCACACCGACTTCCGTTCCCAGCACCACGGGATCCCGGGCCTGGTGCGGGAGAACCCCGAGCCGGCGGTCGAAATCCACGCGGAGGACGCCGCCGCGCGCGGCATCCGCGGGGGCGACTGGGTGGAGGTTCGCACCCCCCGGGGCGCGGTGCGCTTCCGGGCGCGGGTGACGGAGGACATCGTGCGGGGGGCGGTCGAGTGCAACTTCGGCGGCGGGACGCCCGTGGGCCCAAGGGCCTGGCGCGAATCCAACGTGAATGAGCTCACCTCGCTGGCCCGCTACGACGAGATCTCCGGCTTCCCGGTCTTCAAGTCGCTCCTGTGCGAGGTGGTCAGGGTCCGCGGGAACGGCGGCCGGCGGCGCCCGGGAGGAAGCGCGGCCCCGGCCCGCGAGGCGCCGCCGGCGGACGCCGGGAAGGCGCCCGCGCGGCGCATCTACGTGGACAACAACGCCACGACGCGGGTGGCCGACGCCGTGCGGGAGGTCATGCTCCCCTGGCTGGGGGACGCCTGCGGCAATCCTTCCAGCCTTCACGCCGCGGGACGCCAGGCGCGCGAGGCAGTGAGCGCGGCCCGCCGCCACGTGGCGGGGCTGATCGGGGCGAACCCCCGGCGGATCGTCTTCACGGGGGGAGGCTCGGAGTCGAACAACCTGGCCATCAAGGGCGCCGCCTTCGCCTGCCGGGGCCAGGGGGGCCACATCGTCACCACGTCGGTCGAGCACCCCTCCGTCCTGGGCGCCTGCCGCTTCCTCGGCCGGCTCGGCTACGAGGTCACCTTTCTTGCCGTGGACGAGGCGGGCTGGGTGGATCCGGGGCGGCTGCGGGGGGTCATGCGGGAGGGGACGATCCTCGTCTCCGTCATGATGGCGAACAACGAGACGGGCACGCTTCTCCCCATCCGGGAGCTGTGCGCCGCGGCGCACGCGGGCGGCGCGCTCTTCCACACGGACGCCGTCCAGGCGGTGGGGAAAATCCCCGTGGACGTGGAGGCGCTGGGGGTCGATCTCCTCAGCCTGGCGGCCCACAAGTTCCACGGCCCCAAGGGGGCGGGCGCGCTCTATGTGCGCAAGGGCGTCGAGCTCGAGCCCCTCGTCCACGGGGGCCAGCAGGAGGGGGGCCTGCGGGCGGGGACGGAGAACGTGCCCCAGATCGCGGGGATGGGCAAGGCGGCCGAGCTGGCCCTCGGCCGGCTCGGCATGGCGGAGGGGGTGCGGCGGCTGCGGGACCGGCTTGAGGCGGGCATCCGCCGGCGCGTCCCCGGCGCCCGCCTGAACGGCCACCCCGAGAGCCGCCTCCCCAACACCCTCAACATGACGCTGCCGGGCCTGCGGGGCGAATCGCTCGTCATCGCGCTCGACCAGCGCGGCGTCGCGCTCTCCTCGGGCTCGGCCTGCAAGTCGGGCTCGCCGGAGCCGACGCACGTGCTCCTGGCCATGGGCCGGTCGGAGGAGGAGGCCCATTGCGCCGTGCGCTTCAGCCTCTCCGCCGACACGACGGCGGAGGACGTGGACGAGGC
>JACPCT010000040.1 GCA_016184445.1 Candidatus Tectimicrobiota bacterium
CTCTTCGCCGAGGCCCTCCAGGGCGCGAAGACCATCATCTGGAACGGCCCGATGGGGGTCTTCGAGGTGGACGCCTTCAGCCGCGGCACCTACGCCCTGGTGAGCCACGTGGCGAACTCCTACGCCCTTACCATCGTGGGCGGGGGGGACACCGACGTGGCCGTTCACGCGGCGGGCGAGTCGAGGCGGATCTCCTATATCAGCACGGGCGGCGGCGCCTTCCTCGAGCTGCTCGAGGGGAAGGAGCTGCCGGGCCTCGCCTCGCTGACGGACAAGCACTAGGCGGCCCTCCCCGCACGGAGGGAAGCGGAGGGAAGCATGCGCCTGCCCCTGGTGGCCGGAAACTGGAAGATGAACAAGCGCCTCGCCGAGGCGCGGGCCCTGGCCCGCGCCGTCGCCGAGGGCGTCTCGAAGCTGGGCGGGGCGAGGGGCCGCGTCGAGGTGGTGCTCGGCCCGCCCTACCTCGCCCTGCCGGCGGTGGCCGAGGCCGCCTCCGGCTCAGGCCTCGGGATCGCGGGGCAGGACTGCTCGCACGAGAAGGACGGCGCCTTCACGGGGGAGGTGAGCGCCGCCATGCTGAAGGACGCCGGCGCCACCCACGTCATCCTGGGCCACAGCGAGCGCCGGGAGCTCTTGGGCGAGACCGACGCCTTGGTGGCCAAGAAGGCCGCGGCCTCCCTCGCGGGGGGGCTCCTTCCCATCGTCTGCTTGGGCGAGGCCCTGCCCATCCGCCAGGCGGGAAGGACGCTGGAGCGGGTCGGCCGGCAGATCCGGCGCTCCATCCTGGACGCCTTCCCCGCCCCCCCGGAGGGGCTCACCGTGGCTTACGAGCCCATTTGGGCCATCGGGACGGGCGTCACCGCCACCCCCGTGCAGGCCCAGGAGGTACACGCCTTCATCCGCTCCCGGCTGGGCGAAGCCTACGGGGTGGACTGGGCCGCGAAAACGCGTATCCTGTACGGGGGCAGCGTGAAGCCCGACAACGCCGCCGAGCTGTTCGCGCAGCCGGACATCGACGGGGGCCTCATCGGGGGCGCCAGCCTCAAGAGCGAGGATTTCCTGGCCATCGTGAGCGCCGCCCTCTCCACCTGACCGCTGGAGCCGAAGGTTCGAATATGACCGTCATCCTGACCATCCTCCACATCGCCGTTGCCATTGCGCTGATCCTCATCGTGCTCCTGCAGGCGGGGAAGGGTGCCGGGATCGGCGCCGCCTTCGGCGGATCGAGCCAGACCCTCTTCGGCACCCGGGGCCCGACCAGCTTCCTGGGCAAGCTGACGGCGGGGGCCGCCATCCTGTTCATGCTCACCTCCCTCATGCTGACCTACATGGGCTCCCGGTCGTCCACCGGCTCCATCGTCCCCGCCGCCCCCCTGCGGCCGGCCGGGCAGGCGGGCGCGCCAGCGCGGCCCGTCCCCCTGGGCCCGGCGCAGACACCCGCTCCCGGCGGGACGGTCCCCGCTCCCGCCAAGCCCGGCTCCTAGGCAGGGGGCGGCCGGCCGCCTCGGAGGGAGGGGATCGGTGGTCAAACGGCTGCTCCTGTTCCTCCCCCTGGCCGTCAGCGCGCTCCTTCTCCAATCCTATTTCTGGGTCCCGACCTTCAGCGTTCAGGTCAAGGGGAGCGAGGCCCGCCTGCGCCAGTTCATCAACGCCTCGACCGGCGACGCCCAGATACTCAATCCGATCCTCCTCACGGACGCCGCGAGCGGCGACATCGCCGACATGGTGTTCAACGGGCTCATCGACCGGGACGAGGACCTGAACTACCGGGGGCGGCTGGCCACCTCGTGGGAAATTTACGAGGAGGCCTTTTTCGTCCCCCGCCCGGGCGGGCCCTCGGCCGGGGCGCTCCGCGAGCGGATCGAGGGCGCGCGGGCCGCCGGCCAGCCGGAGTGGGCGTGGAACGTCACCCAGGTGGAGGTCATCCCCCCGGCGGAGGTGAAGGCCTCGGTCGCCGTCCCCAAGCGGGGCCAGCAGGGCTTCGACCAGATCTCCTTCACCGTCGCCTACCCCGAGCGCGTGAAGATCACCTTGAAGGAGGTGGACCAGGACCTCTTCGACCGCCTCAAGGCCCTCCTGGGGGCGGACGCCTTCGCCACCGACCCCGCCCCCTACCTAACGGGCGCCCCAGCGGGCCTGGCCCGCTCCCAGTCGCTGGCCGAGGTCCAGCTCGCCGAGCACAACCCGGTCATCGTCTTCCACCTCCGGAAGGGCGTCCTCTTCCACGACGGCCACGAGTTCGACTCCGGCGACGTGCGCTTCACCTACGACGCCATCATGAACCCGGCCAACCTCTCCCCCCGCGTGGCGGACTACGAGCCCGTCAAGCGGGTGGAGACGCCGGACCGCTACACCGTGCGGGTGGTGTACAAGCGCCTCTAC
The DNA here is from genome assembly GCA_016184445.1 of Candidatus Tectimicrobiota bacterium. Lineage (GTDB taxonomy): Bacteria > UBA8248 > UBA8248 > UBA8248 > UBA8248 > 2-12-FULL-69-37. The sequence continues at coordinate 2,383 of JACPCT010000040.1, forward strand.
TCGCCCGCCTTCGGCACCTGGGGGATGGGCATGCTCCCCGAGCACCTCCTCAACGCCGAGGCCCTGGCCGGGGAGGCCCGGCGGCTGAAGCGCGACCCCCAGAAATTCACCCTGCGCGACAGCGGCTTCAACCGGAGCCCGATCGGCACGGGGCCTTTCCGCTTCAAGGAGTGGCGCTCGGACGAGGTGATCCGCCTCGTGCGCTTCGAGAAGTACTGGGAGGGCCCGCCGCAGTACGCCGAGTACGTCTCCCGCATCCTCCCCGACGCCCTCACCCAGGAGCTCGCTTTCTATTCGGGCACGGTGGACAGCTACACGGCGGGGGTGCACCAGGTCGAGCGGCTGCGGAAGGACCCGCGCTTCCAGGTCTTCTCGGGCCTCGCCTTCGGCTACACCTACATCGGCTACAACCTCCGGCGCGAACCCTTCGGCGACGTGCGGGTGCGCCGGGCGCTCACCATGGCCGTCAACACCCGCCAGATCCAGGAGTTCCTCCTCTACGGCGAGGCGGAGGACATCACCGGGCCCTTCGTGAAACAGAGCGACCACTACAACAGGAGCGTCAAGCCCCTCCCCCACGACCCCCAGGCGGCCGAGCGGCTCCTCCACGAGGCGGGCTGGCGGAAGGTGAACGGCGTCATGCGGAAGGACGGCAAGCCCCTCCAGTTCACCCTCGTCACCAACCACGGCAACGAGGTGCGCAAGGCCATCGCCGTGGCGGTGCAGGACGCTTGGAAGAAGATCGGGGTGGAGGTGAAGGTCGACATGGTGGAGTGGGCCGTTTTCATCCAGAAGTACATCAACACCCTGAACTACGACGCCGTGATCCTCGGCTGGCGGATGGGTCTCGACCCGGACCTCTACCAAATCTGGCACTCCAGCCAGACCGGCTCCGGCCAGCTCAACTTCGTGGGCTACCAGAACCCCGAGGCCGACCGCCTGATCATCAAGATCCGCCAGGAATACAACAAAGAGAGGCAGGTGGCCTACGCTCACCAGCTCCACCGCATCATCTACGGCGACCAGCCCTACACCTTCCTCTACGTGGGCAAGGCGACGGGCCTCCTCGACCGCAAGATCGCCATCGCCGAGCAGGACAAGAGCGGCAAGACGCGCTACCGGAAGATCACCGCCACCAAGACGGGCAACTACACCTTCCACTTCAACAAGTGGCTGAAGCTCCCCGGCGTCCCCCAGTTCGAGGGCTAGGCCGTGGCCGCCTTCATCGTCCGCTCTATCTTCTTCAAGACGGTGACGCTCATCATCATCTCCATCGTGAGCTTCCTCATCGTCCACCTGGCGCCGGGCGAGCCCAGCCAGATCGACCCCCTCAACCCCCGCTTCCGGAAGGAGGACATCGCCCGCTACCGCGAGGCCTTCGACCTCGACAAGCCCCTCCTGCGGCAGTACTTCCTCTTCTACAAGAAGTTCTTCACCGGCGAGCTCAAGAGCTTCAAGGACAACCAGCCGGTCATGGGCAAGGTCATGGAGCGCTTCCTGAACAGCCTCCCCATCTTCATCGTGGGCACCGTCCTCACCTGGTGCCTCGCCTTCCCGATGGGGATCGGCGCCGCCCTGGCCAGGGGGGGAGGCTTCGACCAGGTGACGACCTTCCTCAGCTACCTCCTCATCTCCCTCCCGGGCTTCTTCCTGGCCTACCTCCTGATCATCTGGACGGTGAACTGGTTCGAGGTGCCGGTCCTGGGGATCCGCACCTTCGGGCAGGAGGGTGCCCCGGCGATCTACCAGGTGAACGACCGGATGTGGCACCTTGTCCTCCCGAGCCTCCTGGGAGCGACGGGGGGCATCGCCTTCCTCTCCCGCTACGTGCGCGGTCAGATGATCGAGGTCCTCGAGTCCGACTACGTCCGCACCGCCCTCTCGAAGGGCCTCCAGGAAGACACGGTCTATTACGTCCACGCCCTCCGCAACGCGGCGCTGCCCTTCGTGACGATGTTCGGGCTCCTCCTGCCGGGACTGATCGGGGGCTCCGTCATCATCGAGTCCATATTCGCCTGGCCCGGCATGGGGCGGATGGCCTACGAGGCCGTCCTCACGCGCGACTACCCGATCATCGTCAGCCTGAACTTCATCTCGGCCTTCCTCGTCGTCGTCGGCACCTTCATCTCCGACATCCTCTACGTCATCGTCGATCCCCGGATCCGCCTATGACGGAACTCACCGCCGCCCCAGCGGGGGGAGACACCGGACTCGGCGACGATCTCACGCCCTGGCAGCGCGTGCGCCGCAACCTGACCGCCAACCGGCTGGCCATGGCGGGGGGC
>JACPCT010000041.1 GCA_016184445.1 Candidatus Tectimicrobiota bacterium
GAAGTTCCGCCCCGAGGGCTTCCAGGTCGCCGAGACGGCCACCCTGGAGGAGCTGCTCCCCCGGGTGGACTTCCTGGTCCTCACCCTCCCCCTGACGCCCGAGAGCAGGGGGCTTATCTCCCGCAAGGAGCTCGCCCTCATGAAACCCTCGGCCGTCCTCGTGAACGTCTCGCGGGGCCCGCACGTCGTCACCCCGGACCTGGTGAACGCCCTGCGCGAGGGGCGCCTCGCGGGCGCCGGGCTGGACGTGACCGACCCGGAGCCCCTCCCCGAGGGCCACCCCCTGTGGGAGATGCCCAACGTCGTCCTCTCCCCCCACATCGCGGCCCACACCGACCAGGTCCAGACCGCGAGCTACCGGCTCCTCTTCGACAGCATCCGCCGGGCCGTGGACGGCGAGCGGGTGGAATCCCTCGCCAACCCGCAGATATACGCCTAAGAGCGTCTCACCGGGGACGGAGGACCTGCATGGCCCAGCGGAGAATCCCGGCGGTGTTCGTCCGGGGCGGCACGAGCCGCGCCCTCCTCTTCCACGCCCGCGACCTCCCCCCGGATCGCGCGGCCTGGGACCCCATCTTCCTCCGCGCCCTGGGGAGCCCCGACCCCAACGGGCGCCAGCTCGACGGCCTGGGGGGCGGCATCTCCTCCCTGAGCAAGGTGGCCGTCATCGGCCCCCCCTCGCGCCCGGACGCCGACGTGGACTACACCTTCGGCCAGGTGAGCGTCGAGCGGGCCCTGGTGGACTACAAGGGGAACTGCGGGAACATCTCGAGCGCGGTGGGGCCCTTCGCCGTGGACGAGGGGCTCGTGCCCGCGCCGGGGGACGGTGATACCGCCGTCCGCATCCACAACACCAACACGAGGAAGATCGTCCGCTCGCGCTTCCGGGTGGAGGGGGGCGCGGCCGCCGTGGAGGGGGACTTCGCCCTCCCCGGCGTGGCGGGCACCGGGGCGCGCATCACCCTCGAGTTCGAGGACCCGGGCGGCGCCGCGACCGGCCGCCTCCTCCCCACGGGCCGGCCGGTGGACGCGCTGGAGATCCCGGGGCTGGGCCGGATCGAGGCCAGCCTCGTGGACGCGGCCAACCCGATGGTGTTCGTCCGGGCGGGGGACGTGGGCCTGGCCGGGGGCGAGGGCCCCGGCGCCCTGGACGCGCGGACGGAGCTCATGGTGAACCTCGAGCAGATCCGGGCCGAGGCCGCCGTGCGCATGGGCCTGGCGCCGGACCGGCGGACCGCCTCGGAGTCCGTCCTGGCGGTGCCCAAGGTGGCCGTGGTCGCCCCGCCCGCGCCCTACGCCGGCCTCAAGGGCGAGCCGGTGCCGGAGGAGGCCTTCGACATCCTCAGCCGGGTCGTCTCGATGGGGAAGACCCACCGCGCCTACGCCCTCACCTCGGCCATGTGCCTGGCCGTGGCCGCCCGGGTGCCGGGCACCCTGGTCCACGAGGCGGCCCGGCCCGGCGGGGGGGATGTGCGGCTCGGCCACCCCTCCGGCGTCCAGGCCGTGGGCGCCGAGGTGGAGGCCGCCGGCGGAAGCGCCCGGGCCAGGAAAGTCATCGTCTACCGAACGGCGCGGCGGCTCATGGAGGGCGCCGTGCTGGTTCCCGGGAGCCTGTTCACCGCCTGAGGCGGCCGAGGGCGCCAAAACCCCCAAGCGAGGACACGCGATGGCCAGAACCACCATCGAGGGAAGCGCGCACTGGACCCGGCGGGCGGGAGCGGACCTCTATCTGTGGCGCAAGCGCAAGAAGGGCCTCCGGGCGCCCCGGGGGACCGTCATCCTCGTCCACGGCTCCTCCATGGCCTCCACCCCCTCCTTCGACCTCCAGGTGAAGGGCGAGCCCGGCTCCTCCTTGATGGACTACCTCGCCGAGCGCGGCTTCGACACCTGGTGCGTGGACTTCGAGGGCTACGGCCGCTCGACCAAGCACCGGCCCGTCCCGTGCGGCATCGAGCGGGGAGCGGACGACCTCCTCGCCGCGGCGCGGGCCGTCCGCAAGATCTCGGGGGCCAAATCCTTCATGCTCTACGGCATCTCCTCGGGCGCCCTGAGGGCCGCCCTCTTCGCCCAGCGCAACCCCAGGCTCGTCAAGCGCCTCATCCTCGACGCCTTCGTGTGGACCGGCAAGGACAGCCCCACCCTCGCCGAGCGCCGCAAGCGCTACGCCGGGGTGGCGCCCGAGTCCCGCCGCCCGGTGAACCCCGCCTTCGTCGAGAGCATCTTCACGCGCGACCACCCCGGCACGGCCGCCCCCGCCGTCATCCGCGCCTTCGCCCGGGCGGTCTGCGCGCTGGACGACTCGATCCCCAACGGCACCTACATCGACATGTGCGAGCGGCTCCCCCTGGTGGACCCCGCGAAGATCACCTCCCCCGTCCTCATCACCCGGGGGCAGTACGACGGCATCGCCTCCTTCGGGGACATCCTGGAGTTCTTCCGCCTCCTCCCCAGCCCGGACAAGCAGCTCGCCGTCATGCCCGGCATCGCCCACGCGAGCCTCCAGGAGAAGAACCGGCTGATTGTCTTCCACCTCATCGAGCGCTTCTTCGGCCAGCCGGACCCCGTCTACAAGGGCTGAGGAGATGAGGGGCTTCTCCAGGAGGTGGGCCGAGGCGCCCGGGCCGAACCGCCTCTCCGCGCTCGTGGCCGCGAAGAAGCGGGCCGGCGCCCCCCTCCTCGACCTCACGAGCACCAACCCGACCCGGGCGGGCCTCCCCGCCGTGGAGGGCCTGGCGCTCCCTCCGCAGGAGCCGGCCTCCTACGAGCCCGACTGCCGGGGGCTGCTCCCGGCGCGGGAGGCGGTCGCCCGCTACTACGCCGGCTGGGGCGCGGGGGTTTCCCCCGATGACGTCTTCCTCACCGCGAGCACGAGCGAGGGCTACGGCTTCCTCTTCAAGCTCCTGACCGACCCGGGCGACAACATCCTCTTCCCGGCGCCGAGCTATCCCCTCTTCGAGCACCTGGCCGCGATGGAGAGCATCGAGGCCCGCCCCTACCCCCTCGCCCGCCGCCCGGACGGCGGCTGGGCCTACGCCCCCGAGGCCATCCGCGGCGCGCGGGACGGGCGCACCCGCGCCCTCTGCCTCGTCAGCCCGAACAACCCGACGGGGACGGTGCCGGACGCCGCCGCGTGGGAGGCCATCCTGGCCCTCTGCGAGCGGGAGGGCCTCCCCCTCATCCTGGACGAGGTCTTCGCCGACTACGCCTGGGCGGGGAGCCGGCCCGTCTTCCCCCTCCGCGAGCCCGCGGCGCCAGTCTTCGTCCTGAACGGCCTCTCCAAGGTCCTCTGCGCGCCCCAGCTGAAACTGGCGTGGATGTGCCTCCACGCGCCGCCGGAGGCCAGGCCCCCCGTCCGCGAGCGGCTGGACCTCATCCTTGACACCTACCTCTCCGTCAACGCCCCCGTGCAGCTCGCCCTGCCCAGGCTGCTCGAGCAGCGGGAGGAAATCCAGGCCCAGGTGCGGGCGCGGCTAGCGGAGAACCGGAAAACCCTCGGCGCGCTCCCCCCTCCCCTCCGCCCCCTGCCGGGCGAGGGGGGCTGGTCCCAGGTGATTGCCCTCCCCGAGGGGACGGACGAGGAGGCCTTCGCCCTCCGCCTGCTGGAGCGGGAGAACGTCCTCACCCACCCCGGCTACTTCTTTGACATCGAGGGGGCGCACCTCGTCGTCTCCCTCTTGACCCCTCCCCGGGAGCTCGCGCGGGGGCTCGCGGCGGCGGCGGCGCTGGCGAGATCGTCCCAAGAATAAGCCCGTGGTCCGTAGGGGCGAATCTTGTATTCGCCCCCCCGACGTACCGTAGGCCCCGGGCGAACACGAGGTTCGCCCCTACAGCGCATCGCGCGGCGGGGCCCGTAGGGGCGTATGGCAATACGCTCCTACAGAACAACGGTTCACGCCTCCCTCCCCCGGCTTGCCTGGCCGGGCGCCGGGGAATAAAGTACCCGGGCACGCGACAAGCCCCCCACATTCCCCCCGCCCCGCCGACGCCGGGAGGGCGCGTCCGCCCGAGGGGAGGGAGAGGGGGCATCCCTACCCGGACCACGGAGATGAAAGGGCCGCGGATGGACACTCAAGGCTGGTACACCGTCACGGAGTTCGCGCCGGGGAGCTATCAGATCGTCGAGGGCGGGCGCTACCACATGTTCCTCTTCCTCGGCCGGGACCGCGCCGTCGCCATGGACGGCGGGGTCGGGGTGGGCAACCTGCGCAAGCTCCACGAGAGCATCACGGACCTCCCCATCGACTTCATCCTCACCCACACCCACTGGGACCACCTGGGCGGCGCCCACCAATGGGCCAAGCTGGGCGTCCACCCCAAGGGGAAGGACCAGCTGGCGAAGGACCACGCGGCGAGGGCGCAGGGCTGGGCGAAGCAGTGGGGCAAGCCCTTCCCGGCGGGCTTCGACCCCGCCTCCTTCACCATCCGGCCCAGCACGTTCGGCTGGACCCTCCAGGAGGGCGGCACCTTCGACCTGGGGGGCCGCCGCTTCCGCGTCTTCGACACCCCCGGCCACTCGCCCGACAGCATCTCCCTCCTGGACGAGAGGGAGGGCGTCCTCGTCACGGGCGACCTGGTCAAGCCCCTCGACTGCCTCTACCTCCAGGTCCCGACGGCCATCCTCCCCGACTACGCGCCCTCGCTGCGCAAGCTCGAGAAGATCGCCGGGCCCGGTTCATGGAGGAGATCGAGGCGGGCAGGCACGAGAAGGCCAAGAAGCGTTTCACCCCTCCCGGCTGGGGGCCCCTGGACGAGTACGAGGCCAAGCGCTTCAAGGTGTGGATCGGGGATCACGCGCGGAAATAGCACCAAGCACGGCGAGGGGAGTCTGTTGGATAAATTCCATATCCTTGATGCTTACGATCGACTCAAACCTCGATACGAGAGGCTCGCCTGTGAAATTCGTTTTGCGCTCGAGCAGCACCTTACAAACAGAAAAATACAATTTGCTCAGTTACTTGAGCGAGCGAAACATCGTGATAGTTTAGCCAAGAAGTTATCCAGGAAAGATTACATCGACCCTCTCAAGCAAATTGCGGATCTTGCGGGGGTGCGAGTAGTGTGCCTCTACAACAATGAGGTCGAAAACATCTGCGAACTAATAGACGAATACTTTGATGTCATCGAAACTTCCGACAAGACAGCAGAGCATAGCTATGACCGAATGGGATATCAGGGAATTCACAAGATTGTAAGACTTGGACAGAAGCATGCCGGCCCCAGGTATGACAACCTTAAGGATCTAGTTTGCGAGATTCAAATCAGAACGGTCCTCCAAGATGCGTGGGCACTAATCAGCCAACATCTCATATACAAGAATGAATCTTCAGTTCCCGACAGACTCAGACGCAACGTTAACAATGTCATGTCTCTCTTCGAAATCGCCCAGAGAATGTTCGATTTTTTACGTGAGGATAGGGAGAAATATGTAGGGAGTATTCAAAGCAGAAACAAACAACCGGAGGCTTTCTTATCTCATCCCATTGATTACGATACTCTGATTGAATACACGAAATGGAAGTTTCCCAACCTCCAACCTTCAGATTGGTTGATCTCTTTACTATTGGAAGACCTAAATCACAACAACTACAAGAGACTTGAAGATATAGACCGAGTTGTAGAATTGGCCAAAGAAGCCGTGGCAGCATACAAAGACGAAAATCCGGATTGGTTTCAGAATGGAACAGACTTCATCACGAAAAGCCTGGGCTTCGTCGACGTGGAATTTCGTGCAAAGCATCGCTTTGCTAGGCGCACTCGCGAGGCGTTTGAAAAGTACGCCGATATGATGAAAAAGACCTCTTAGAAAGCCGGGTTTTCTGTCGCAGTCATGGCCTTAGTATTTTAAGGATCATCCATGAGCGCCCCGCACATCATCTGGCGCCCGGACGCCGACTTCCGGGAGAACTCCCACGCCGGCCGCCTCATGCGGCGGCTAGGCTTCTCGGACGCGCGCGAGTTCCTCGCCTGGACGGTGGCGGATATCCGCCGCTTCTGGGAGACCGTCCTCCCGGACATGGGGATGGAGTGGCAGCGTCCCTACGGCGAGCTGCTCGACCTGAGCCGGGGCCTCGCCTGGGCCCGGTGGTTCACC
>JACPCT010000042.1:0-432 GCA_016184445.1 Candidatus Tectimicrobiota bacterium
GCCGCGACGGCAATGGGGCAGGCACGGTGGGCGGACATTGTCCGCCCTGCCCCTACAGGTGCGCCGGTGGCAATTCCGTAGAGGCGTTCAGTTGAATGCCCCTACTATGACGCCGTCAACGGAGATTGCACCTTGCTCCCCTCCCATTCCCTCGCCGCCGTCCTGCACGGCCCGGGCGACCTGAGGCTCGAGGAGCGCCCCATCCCAAGGCCCGGGCCCGGCGAGGTGCTCGTCGAGGTGGGGGCCTGCGCCATCTGCGGGAGCGACCTCCACCTGCTGGACGGCCGCTTCCCCCGGGCGAGGTTCCCCGTGGTGCCGGGCCACGAGTTCATGGGCCTGGTGGCGGCCCTGGGGGAGGGCGTCGAGGGCATCGCCCTGGGGGCCCGCGCCTGCATCGAGAACCACGTGGCCTGCGGCGAGTGCGGCTTCTGC
>JACPCT010000042.1:440-5075 GCA_016184445.1 Candidatus Tectimicrobiota bacterium
GTGGACGGGGCCTACGCCCGGCACATGGCGGCCCCGGCCCGGTGCGTCATCCCGCTGCCCGACGGGGTGGACGACGCCACGGGCGCGGTCATGCAGACCCTGGGGACGGGCTACCACGCGGCGGTGGGCCGCGCGCGCCTGGAGCCGGGGGAGACGGCCGTCATCCTGGGGATGGGGCCGGTGGGGCTCTGCGCCCTGGCCTCGGCCAGGCTGGCGGGGGCGCGCGTCATCGCCCTCGACGCCGTGCCGGAGCGCCTGGCCGCCGCGCGGCGGATGGGGGCGGACGAGACCGTGAACGTGCGGGAGGAGGACCCCCTGGAGGCCGTCGGGCGCCTGACGGGGGGGATGGGCGCCGACGCGGTGCTCGAAGTGGTGGGCGGGGCCCAGAAGGAGACGGTGCGCCAGGCGGTCCGGATGGCGCGGCGCGGGGGCCGGGTGGTGGTGGTGGGCCACTTCGCCGGGGCGGAGGAGGTGCCGCTGCCGGTGGTGGAGCTCCAGGACCAGGAGAAGGACGTGCTCGGGAGCCGGGGCCACCCCAACACCTTCCGGGCCTGCATCGCCCACGCGGCGGCGGGCCGCCTCGACGTGCGGCCCATGATCACACACGTCCTCCCCCTCGCCGAGGTCGAGCGCGGCCTCCGGATGACGCGGGAGCGGATCGGCGGGGCCATCAAGGTGGTCTTGGCGCCGAACTAAAAAAATAAGGAAACATTCATAACAAATTTGGATTCGGTATCTTTTTCCTATATGTTATTATTCATTTCGTCAAGTGGATAATCACGGTTTCTTCGTTACCGTATATGTTCCATCCCAACGCAGAAAGAAGCGGTTGGATGACGCCCAAGCATACTTCTCTTTCATTGCGAAATTTCTTAAAACCCCTCTTTTTCAAGCCCTCAAGAACTGAGAAAAGTTGAACGCTGGACGTGCCATTCATTGCGGACAATTTCCTTTCACAGGGTAGTTGCAAGTCTTGAAATAGTTCCCCATTCTCTCGCAAAACCCCTGGCCCTTGCGGGCGGCGAGGAAGATGTCCAGCAGACGGCTCTCATCCCGCCACATAGAGCGGTTCCTCGCGGCTCAGGCCCTCGACATGCCGGAGGGCGCTCTCCGCCGCCTCCACCATATCGAACAGACAGGCCGCGTCGTTCTCATCCAACGAGGACCCGCTCCACGTTGTTCAGGATATGGCGCCTGCGGAACGGGTTCGAGCTCCGCTCGACGGCCTGCCGCTCCACCAGGTCCACCTTGCGGCCGAAAATCTCCGCCAGCTCGTCCCGCATGGTCACGATGTCCAGCAGGCTCCAGCCGGCCTCCGGCTCGAAGGAGACCGGCACGTCCACGTCGCTCTCGGGCCGGAAATCCTCCCGGAGGACGGAACCGAACAGGCAAAATTCCGAGACCTTCCACTTCCGGCAGAAGGCGGCGATCTTCTCCTGGGGGATCTCGATCTGGACCTTCCCGCCCATCACCATCCTCCGCGTTGAAGGCGCTCCCCGCCTCCCCGGCCATGATAGCACGACAGATCGTCCCATCCGGAGAGATTCACAGGGCCGAGGGGGCGCGGCGGGAACAGGCGCCCGGGGCCATCCGCCGGGAGGAGCCCAAAAAGAACCCGCCCCCCATGGAGGGCGGGTTCTTTGCCCGGGCCTGGGCGGTTGCCTACATCGTCTCGGCCAGCAGCTTGTCGAACTGCTCCCGGGAGAGCCCCAGGGGCTGGTCGACGAGGGGGCCCTGCTGGAGGACGGGCTCGCTGTCGTCGTAGATCGGCCGCTCGGTGCGGTAGAAGAGGCCGGCCGGGATTCTCTCGCCCCACTCGAAGGCGCGGTCGATCGCAGCCCTGAAGTCGCCGGGGTCGTAGCCCTTCTCGCCCTCCAGGGTGTAGAGGCGCTTCTTGAACCAGGGATAGGTGTTCACGGTGTTGAAGGTCACGCAGGGGCTGAAGACGTCGACCAGGGAGAAGCCGCGGTGGGCGATGCCCCCGGCGATGAGCTTCGTCATGTGGGAGGGGTTGCCCGAGAAGGCGCGCGCCACGTAGGTGGCCCCCGTGACCAGCGCCAGCGCGATGGGGTTGATCGGGCGCTCCACGTTCCCGCGCGGGGTGCTCTTGGTCTTGTGGCCCTCCGCCGTCGTCGGCGAGGCCTGGCCGGTGGTCAGGCCGTAGATCTGGTTGTTCATGACGATGTAGGTGAGGTTCAGGTTCCTCCGCATGGCGTGGATGAAGTGGGCGATGCCGATACCGTAGCCGTCGCCGTCGCCCCCGGTGGCCACGACGTGGAGGCCGTGGTTGGCCAGCGCGGCCCCGCTGGCCAGGGGCAGGGACCGCCCGTGGAGGCTGTGCACGCCGTAGGCGTGCATGAAGCCCGGCAGGTTGGACGAGCACCCGATGCCGGACACGATGAGGATCTCGTGGGGAGGGATGCCCAGCTCCAGGGCCGCCGCCTTGAGCGACTTCAGGACGCCGAAGTCCCCGCACCCCGGGCACCAGTCCGGACCCACCAAACCCTCGTAGCTGCTCAGGGTCAGATCTTGAACGACCGACATGGCAACCTCCCTCAGGCGATTCAGCGGCGGCTCCGCCGCCCCATATCCCTCTCCCCCGCGCCCGGCGTCATCCCCCCGCCGCCGCGGGCTCCCAGGCGTGGATCGCGCCGGTCTCCATCCCGATGACGAGCTTCCCGAGCGGGTCGAGCTCCTCGCGGTCCGCGATCTCGACCTCCCAGGCCGGCTCGCCGCGGCCGTCCGCCTCCAGCCGCGCCAGGCGGACCGGCCGCCCCTTGTCGCCGAGGTGGATGCGGATGTAGTGGTAGGCGATCTCGCGGGCCTCCGCCTCGTCGAGCCGGCCGTCCGCCGGCCGCCCCTCCAGGATGGCCCGGACCCGCCGGGCGATGCCGGCGGGCTCGAAGGGCTCCCCGTCATATTTCGCGATCAGGTGGTCCACCGAGATCCCGGTCTCCGCCCGCAGGTGGCGGGCGAACTGGCCGCTGAAGTTGTTCTCCACGGCGATGGTGCGCTTGCTGGCGCCCAGGAGCTCCCGCGCCTCGCGGGCGTGGAAGGGGTGGAGATACTTGAAATGCACGTGGTTCGCCCGGACGCCGGCCTGGGTCAGCTGGGCGGCGGCCTCGTGGATGACGCCCCAGGTGGAGCCCCACCCGATCAGGGTGACGCCGGCCCCGGCGGGGCCCTCCAGGACGGGCGGGGGGAGCTGGGCCAGCACCGCGGCCATCTTGCGCATCCGCTTCTCGTGCATCTTGCGGCGGATGGCGGTGTTGGTGTGCTCGTCGCTGACGAGGACTCCCTGCTCGTCGTGCTCGTCGGTGGCCGCCACGTGGACCGCGCCCCGGGTGCCGGGGCGGGCCCGCGGGGAGACCCCCGAGGGCGTCAGGGCGTAGCGCCGGTAGCCGTTGGGGCCCGCGGAGGCGGGAGGCTCCGTAAGGAGCTCGCCGCGCTCGATGGGGACCGCGGGCGTGAGGGCCTCGGGTTCGACGGTGGAGCGGTGCTCGGAGAGCAGCAGGTCGGAGATGAGGATGACCGGGAGCTGGAACTTCTCGGCCAGGTTGAGGGCCTCGGCGGTGGCGTAGTAGCAGTCCACGGGGTCCTTGGGGGCGACGATCACCCGGGGGAAGTCGCCCTGGGAGGCGCCGACGGCCTGGTTCAGGTCGCCCTGCTCGGTCTTGGTGGGGATCCCCGTGGAGGGCCCTCCCCGCTGGACGTTCACGACGACGACCGGCGTCTCGATCATCCCGGCCATCCCGATGGCCTCGCTCATCAGCGCGAAGCCCCCTCCCGAGGTGGCGCACATCGCCCGCACCCCGGCGTGGCCGGCGCCGATGGCCAGGTTGACGACCGCGATCTCGTCCTCCGCCTGCTTCACCACGACGCCGCACTTCTCGCTGTGGGAGGCCAGCCAGTGGAGGATGAAGGAGGCGGGGCTCATGGGATAGGCGGAGTAGAACTTGCACCCGCCGGCCACCGCGCCCAGCGCGATCGCCAGGTTGCCGGTGAAGATGGGGCGGCGCTTGCGGGAGAAGGCCCACGCGCGGCCGGCGCCCTTCAGCTCCCTCGCGGCGTAGCCGTGGCCCGCGCGGAACGCCTTGACGTTCTGCTCGATGACCTGGGCGCCCTTGTGCCTGAAGGTCTCGGCGATCAGCTCCTCGGCGACCCCGGCGTCGAAGCCGATCAGGCGGACCAGCGCGCCCAGCGCGACCGTGTTCTGCATGACGGGCAGGAGGCTCCCCAGATCCTGGGTGATCTCCCGGATGGGGAGGGCGGCCACCTGCACGCCTGGGGGGACGAGGGAGGAGTCGCAGCGCAGCCGGGAGCTGTTGAAGAGGATCGCCCCGCCCGGCTCCACCTCGCGGGCGTGGCGCTCGATTCCGTCCTGGTTGAGGGCGATCAGCACGTTCAGGTGGTCGCCGTGGCAGCCGATCGTCTCCTCCCCCATCCGCAGCCTGAGCCAGGTGTGGCCGCCCCGGATGAGCGACTGGTAGCTGTTGTAGGCGAAGACGTGGAGCCCCAGCCGCGCCGCGGTGCGGGCCAGGGTGTCCCCCGTCTTGTCCAAGCCGTCCCCCGCCGCGCCGGCGATCCCTACGGTGATCTCGTTGGCCATCGTGTCCCGCCCCCTCTGGCTGACCC
>JACPCT010000043.1 GCA_016184445.1 Candidatus Tectimicrobiota bacterium
TGCGAGGGGCAGGACGCCGTCCTCGATCAGGGAGATCTTGGCGGAGGCGTTCCCGACGTCGAGCGCGACGGCCCGCCGGATCCGGGCCGCGCGGGCGAGCGACGCCGCGGCGAACAATCCCCCGGCCGGTCCGGAGAGGGCCGCCGAGAGAGGCTGGCCCAGGCCCTTCCGGGCGGGGACGGCGCTCCCGTCCGAGCGGAGGATGAGGATGGCGGTGTCCGGGCGGGGCGACTCGGCCGCCCGCACGGCGGCCTCCCCCAGCGCCCGGCGGATGAGGAGGCCGCAGGCGGCGTCGAGGAGGGCGGCGCGGGCCCGCGCCTGCTCGTGCCCGCGGCCGGGGGTCTCGCAGGAGAGGACGAGCCGGCAGGCGGGATGGATCTCCCGGAAAATCTCCCGGACCCTCCGCTCATGGGCGGGGTTGGCGGGGGAGTGGAGGAGGCACACCGCCGCGGCCTCCACCCCTCCCTCCCGGAACTGGCCCGCCGCGGCCCGGACGGCCTCCTCGTCCAGGGGCGCGGCCTCCTTCCCCGCGGCGTCCATGCGCCCGGCCACCTCCGCCGCGCGGCCCGGAGGGGCCAGGAGGAAGGGGAGGCCGCCTTCCTCCCGCGGTTCCCGGCCGTCCCAAGCGGGGAGAAGGGGGAAGCCCGCCGTCACGATGAGGCCGAGGGGGAGCTGTTCTTTTTCCGCGAAGGCGTCCGCTGCGGCGGAGGCCGAGTGGATGAGGGTGGAGATGTCCCCGGGGCGGGCCCCGGCCTGCTCGAGGAGCCTCTGGATGGCCAGGGCGGAGGCGCGGGCGGGGTCTCCGGGGCCGATGGGGGCCAGGGCGGAGAACAGGGCGCCGTCGCCCGAGCGCAGGGCGAGGGCGTGGATGAATCCGTGGCCGTGGTCCAGGCCGACCCTGAGCGAGCCTTGGGGGGGCATGCCGAGCCGATCCGCTCCCAGAGGGCGAGGGGGGACTTTCCCGGCCTCCCGTCTCCCGAGGGGAAGGCCGGTTTCGCGCCAGACCGCTCCTCTCACTCTAAGGGAACGGGGGCGGGGATGAAAACGCGGGGGAGGGAGGAGAATTCCGTGACGCGGCCGTTGCTCTCCCTCACCCCCCATCCCTTCGCTCAATGGGAGAGCGTCGCAAGCTCCTCGGCAGCTAGCCGATCCCGTCCACGGTCTCGAAACAAACGTTCCGGCAGAGCTCCGGCGCCTCCTCCCACACCTCCCGGCCCTCGCCCTCTTCCAGGGTGATCTCCGCGGAGGAGAGCTCCCCGCTCACCTTGAAGGTGTCGGCCAGGACGGCGCAGGGCTTCCCCAGGGCATGGGCGGCGAGGGCGGCGGGGCGGCTGCCCGCCTTGTTCACGGCGGCGGCGTCGCGGCAGACGGTGTCCGCGCCGATGAGGAGGAGATCGGCCTCCCCCATGGCGAGGGCGATCTGGGCGTCGGTGACGCAGCGGACGGGCCTCCCCGCCTCCCTGAGGCGGCGGAGGAGCTTGCGGCCCTCCAGAAGGGGGCGCGACTCGGCCACGATGAGGAGGCAGTCCGCCGGGGCCGCCCCCAGGAGGGCCGCCTCGACGGTGGAGGAATAGCTGAGGGTGAGGAGGGCGCGCTTGCCCTCCAGGATGGGTTTCGCCGCCTGGGCCAGGCGCGCGGCGGGGCCGCGGCGCCTGGCCAGGAGGGCCGCGGCGGCCGCCCGGCCCGCCTCCCGCGGGGAGGGAGGCGGCGAGGCCAGCCGCTCGCGCAGGTCGAGCAGGAAGGCGATGGCCCAGTTGCCGGGCGCGGCCATCGAGGGGCGCAGGGCCCGGACCCGCCGGACGAGGGCCGCGATCCGGGAGAGGAGCGCGCCGGGGCTCTCTCCCCCGGCCGGGGCGGAGGCCCGGCCCAGGAGCTCGAGGGCGCGCTCGGCCAGCTGGGCCGAGCCGCTCCCGCGGTCGGCCCGGATGGCGGCCAGCTCGCGCTCGATCAGGTCCAGGGAGCCTGGCATCGCGTCCGTCCCCCGGGGGAGAGGTGCGCGATCATGGCTTCCGCCAGGGCGGCGATCAAGTCAGGCGGGGCGGACGCCGGTTCCTTGGGAGCTCCCGCGGATGCGCTTGCCGTCCTGGCCGAAGAGGTAGAGGCGCTCGGGGTCGACGGAGACGCCGAGGGAGTCGCCCTCGCGGTAGCTCCGCGTGCCCTCGACGACCGCGATGAGGGGCCGATCGGCCCCCCGGTCGAAGTAGAGCAGCGTGTCCTTGCCCAGGGGCTCGACGAGGCGGACCTCGCCCCGGAAGATCCCCCCGTTCTGGGAGACCGCGAGGTGCTCGGGGCGGAAGCCCAGCGTGGCCTGCCCGGCCGGGGCCTGGGAGAGCGGGGTGGAGAGCTCCACCGTGAGGCCCGGGGCCTGGAAGCGTGCCCGGCCTCCCTCGCGCGCGACGCTGCCCGGGATGAGGTTCATCGAGGGGCTCCCGAAGAAGTCCGCCACGAAGTGGCTCACCGGGTCGCCGTAGATATCGAGCGGCGAGCCCACCTGCTCGATCAATCCCTCCCGCATCACCACGATGCGGTCGGCCAGGGTCATGGCCTCCTCCTGGTCGTGGGTCACGAAGACGAAGGTCTTCCCGAGCCGCTGGTGGAGGCGGTCGATCTCGGCCCGCATCTCGCGCCTGAGCTTGGCGTCCAGGCTCGAGAGGGGTTCGTCCAGGAGGAAGACCGAGGGGTCGGTCACCAGGGTGCGGGCGAGGGCCACGCGCTGGGCCTCCCCTCCGGAGCACTGGCCGGGCAGCTTGTCGAGGAGGTGGGTGATCTTCACCATCTCGGCGGCCTCGCGCACCCTGCGTCTGCGGGTCTCGGGGTCGACCTTCTTCATGCGGGGGCCGAACTCGATGTTCTCGGCCACCGTCTTATGGGGGAAAAGCGCGAGGTTCTGGAACACCATGCCGAGGTTGCGCTGGCCGGGCTCGACGTCGTTGACGAGCCGGCCCTCGATGTAGATCTCGCCGGCGGTGGGCTCCTCGAAGCCGGCGATCATGCGGAGGGTGGTGGTCTTGCCGCAGCCGGAGGGCCCCACGAGGACGAGGAACTCGCCCTCCTCGACGGAGAGGTCGAGCTGCTTGACCGCCTCGACGCCGCGGCCGAAGACCTTGCGGAGCCCTTTCATCTCGATGCGCGCCATCTCGCTCTACCTCTTGACCATGCCGAAGGTGAACCCGCGGACCAAGTGCTTCCGGATGAATATCCCGATGACGATGAGGGGGAAGGTGATTCCCACGGCGAGCGCCGCCTGGTGGCCGTAGACCCGCCCCTCGGTCGAGCCCTCGTACTTGCTGAGCTGGACGGGAAGGGTCACCACGTCCACCTTGGAGAGGATAAACGAAAGCAGGTATTCGCTCCAGGTCAGGATCAGGATGAAGAGGAAGGTGGCCACCACGCCCGAGCGGATGAGCGGGAAGATGATCTCCCGGATGGTCTGCCAGCGGCTGGCCCCCAGGATCTCGGCGGCCTGCTCCATCTCCCGCGGCACCTCGTCGATGAAGCTCTTCGTCATCCACACGGCGTAGGGCAGGGAGGTGATGAAGTAGACGATGATGAGGCCGAACGCGGTGTCCATCAGCTGCAGGACCGAGTAGTAGAGCGTCAGCGGGGCGGCGACGACGATGGGGGGGATCATCCGGAGAACCAGGAGCTGGAACATCCGGGTGTCGGAGAGGATCCGGTACCGGGAGACTCCGTAGGCCAGCAGGGTGCCGAAGGCGACCGCGATGGCTGTCGCGGAGAGGGCGATGATCGACTGTTCTTCAGGGCGTGCCACGGCTTGTTGGCGGTGACCGACTCGTGGGCCACCCCATGGCCCTTCTGATCCGGGGTGACGAAAATCGAAGAGGTCTGCTGGATGGGCCAGACCATCCGGTAGTTGTCCAGGGTCGAATTCTTGGAGATGTAGACGGGCGGCCACTTGTGCCACTCGAAGTCGGGCTTGAACGACGTCGAGGTGATCCAGAAGATCGGGAAGCCGGCAAGCGACGCCCAGGCGGCCAGCATGAGGGTCCGGAAAACCGGGTACCGCCACTTCTTCACGAAGCGCTTCATCCCTCGCCTCCCGCCGCCGGCTTCTCATACAGGGCGTCGAGCGCCTTCTTCTCGCGCCGCAGGACGTATATCGCCGAGAGGACGATGACGATCATGAGCAGCATGACGAGGTAGGAGGCCGCCGCCCCCTTGGAGACGTTGAACGCCCGCCAGGTCACGATGTAGAGGTAGACGGGGATGGTCTCCGTGGCCGTCCCCGGCCCCCCCTGAAGGAGGCCCCAGGTCTTGGGGAACTCCGCCATGGCCTCGAGGAAGCGGAGGATCAGGGCGAGGAAGATGACGGGCCGGAGCAGGGGGACCTGGATCTCCCGGAAGATCCGCAGGCGGCCCGCGCCGAGGATGCGCGCCGCCTCGACGGGCTCGTTCGGCAGGGAGGAGAGGCCCGCCAGCATGATGATGAAGGCGAACGGCGTCCAATTCCAGATCTCGAGCATGATGATAGTGAAGATGGCGAAGTCCGGGTTCGCGAGCCAGGTGAAGCGGATCTCCGTGCCCGCGAGGAAGCTCATGATGTCGTTGATCGGGCCCGAGCGGAACAGGATCATGTCGGCGGTGTAGGAGGTGACGATGGGGACGGTGAGCATGGGCAGGATGAAGAGGACGTAGAAAAAGGAATGCCCCCGGAAGGGGCGGTACATCAGCAGCGCCAGGCCGAACCCGATGATGAAGCAGCCGACCGTGGAAAGCCCCGCGAACAGGAACGAGCGCGCGAAGGCCCAGTAGAAGCGGCTCTCCGTCAGGACCTCCCTGAACAGGTCGAGCCCCGCGTAATCCGCGTCCCACCAGCTGGAAAGGTAGATCGTCCACGAGTGGAGCGAAAAATACAGCTGGAGCAGAAAAACAGGCGTCAGGAAGAGGAAAAGCGAGATGAGGGGCCCCACGAGGGTCCACTTGAAGATCCGGATCCCCCGGCTCCGGCTGCCTCGCGCGGGTGGCGCCTCCGGGCCGGTCGCGGTTGCGGTCGCCGTCATGTCGCCCTTCTCTCCTGCCCTTCTTCCGGTTTCTTCGGCTAGGCAAAATCCCGCCTCGGGCCGGCGCGGGCCCGAGGCGGGAGAAGCGCCTTCGCCCTAGGTGGGCACGTCCATCTTGGGCATCATGGCCTTGTAGTAGGGGAGCTCCCTCTTGATCCGCGCCTTGCCGATCTTCTTGACGATCTTCCCCCACTCCTCCTGGCTGTCCTTGAGCGCCTGCTTGCCCGACTTGCGGCCGGCGTAGGCCTCCGAGAGGTTCTTGTCCACGGCCTCCTTGAACTCCTGGTAGCCGGTCACGTAGGGCGGCGGGGTGGTGACCAGGAGGCTCTTGCGGATGGATTCCATGCCCGCCTTCCCGCCATAGACCTTCTCCACCTCGGGAGACGTCATGTGCGCGGGGTGCCAGGGGTCGTGGAAGGTCATGGTCGGATGGGCCACGACCTCGGTGCTGTTCTTGGCGGTGGTCATGTAGAGCGCCCACATGGCGGCCTGCTTCTTCCGCGGGCTGAGCTTGTTGATGATCATTCCCATGACCGGCGCGGAGAAGCCATAAAGCCACTTGCCCGTGGTGGGCGTCGGGGAGCCCTCGATGCGCGCGATGATCCCGTCCCAGTACTGGGCGGAGAAGATCTTCCCTTCCACGATCCGGGGGATCATCTGCGGGGAGCCCCACGCCGCGGCCTCGGGATGGGAGACCTGCTTCCGGGCGAGGAAGGTGTCGGCGGCGTATTCGGCGGCGGGGGTGGTCAGCGTCGGCTCGGCGTCGTCGCTGAAGGGGAAGCCGCCCGCGCTGTAGAGGTACATCCAGTACCAGAAGCTGCTGTTCTCCTTGTCGCGCAGCCCGCCGAAGCCGAAGAGCTCCTTGTCCGGCCGGTGGAAGAACTTCATCATCTCGAGCTCGTCTTCCCAGGTCTCCGGCCACTTGAGGGGCTTACCGTGCTTGTCGGCGAAGCGCTTCTGCTCGTCCGGGCTCTCGAACAGGTCCTTGCGGATGAACTGCGGGCAGACGTTCCCGTCCGTCGGCAGGGCGTAGGTCACGTCCTGGTACTTCATGAAGCTCGCGAAGTTGCCCACCATCTCGAGCTTGAAGCCCGCCTCCTTCATGTAGCCGTCCAGGGGCTCCACCAGCCCCGCCGCGACGAGGGAGGGGATCATCATCGACTCGACGTGGAAGATGTCGAACTTGCCGGAGCGGCTGATGGCCTCGGCCATCGCGCGCTGCGGGATGAGGAGGTTGGGGACGTCGTTCACCTGTTCCATCGAGATTCCGGTGAGGCCCTTGAACTCGCCGTTCAGGCGGGGGTAGTTGCGCCAGTACAGGGCCCACATCATCCCGTTCAGGGAGGCCTTGCCGTACTTCTTGGCGGCCTTGACGATCTTGTCCTCCTCGGGCCCGGCCTCGGCCACCCCGCGGAAGCGGAGCACCCACGGGGCCGTCACGGCTGTGGCCAAGGCTCCTTTCATGAACTTTCTTCTGGACAGGTGCGCCCTCTTCATGGCGATGTTCCCCTCTGGAAGGAAAAGCGCGTCCGCGCGCCGGTGACATTGGGCCACCCCCCGGCGCGCCAAGCTCTCTGCATGATGATAAAATATTGTGGAGTAGAATGATCCGTTCGTC
>JACPCT010000044.1 GCA_016184445.1 Candidatus Tectimicrobiota bacterium
GCGAGCTGGGTCATCCGGGTGCTGGGTCTTCTCCGGGCGCACATGCGTCTGGCCATCTCGGACGGATTGATCCGGAAGGACCCGACCGAGTCCATCCGGTTTCCGAGACGGCGGAAAAAGGGGGATGTCCATCCCTTCACCTTCCAGGAGGTCCGCTGGATTCTTCATGGAAGAGCAGAGGGAGCGCGGCATCCTGAGACGGGGGAGGAGCTTCCCGCCGCCGAAGGCCTGAATCCGAACTATAAGGATTTTTTCGAAGTGCTGTTCTTCACCGGGATGCGCCCATCCGAGGTCACCGCTCTGCGGTGGGACTGGGTGGATTTCACCCGGAAGTCGGTAAGCGTGAAAGCTGGCAGGGTAGGCGGCATCGAAGGTCCCCCGAAGACGCCTGGGTCGGAACGTGAACTCTTGATGCTCAATGCGGAGGGCGCCTTCGCCCGGCAGAAAGAGAAAACTTACAAGGCCGGGGGATATGTTTTTCTGGGGCCGCTGGGGAAGCCTCTCGAACAGACGAACCTACGGAACCGGATATGGTACCCAGCCCTCGACCGTTTGGGCCTCCGCCGACGGGCGATGTACCAAACGAGGCACACGTTTATCACCTTGGCCCTGGAAGCAGGGGAAAGCATTCATTGGGTAGCCGCCCAGGCGGGTCATACTTCCGCCCAGATGATTCACAAACACTATGCCAAGTGGATTCCCAATCTCACCCGTCAGGACGGCTCCGCCATCATGAGGCGTTGGGATGTCATCCTCTTGGCTCCCCAAAATGGTCCCCCAGCGGTCCCCCAACGAAAACGGGTTCCAGCTCGACGCCGGAACCCATTGATTTCCGTGGTGGAGGCGAGGGGGCTCGAACCCCTGACCTCGTGGGTGCGATCCACGCGCTCTCCCAGCTGAGCTACGCCCCCGCAAAAGCCCTGTGAAGGTAGGGCATGGGCCCTATGGTGTCAAGAAGCGCGCTTGGCGGTGAGGTTCTTGAGGTTTCGCGTCGAGATCCACTGGATGCCGAGGCCGATGGCGTACTTGTCGGCCTCCTCGCGGGTGGGGAAGATCTTCTCGCTGGCGCCGAAGAGCTTCTGCTCGTGCGGTACGCCCTCCAGGGTCCAGCCCACCCGAACCTCCGCGGCCCAGCCCCCCGTCCTGAGGGGGTAGGAGAGGGCCTCGATGGATATCTCGGGGGTGAACAACGTTTTCTGGGGCATGGGGCAGCGTCCCGGGGCGTGCGCAATAGGGAAGGCCGGAGGACGGCCCCCAATGCCACCCTCCGGCCCTCGGCCCGCCGCAGAGTCCGCCCGTGTCCCCCGCGACGGGAATCTCGTTTTCAGGGAGGGCCGGGAGCTGGCCCCCGAGGCCTTCTCCCGGCCCTCGGCCCGCCGCAGAGTCCGCCCGTGTCCCCCGCGACGGGAATTCCGTTTTCAGGGGGAGCCGGGAGCCGGCCCCCAAGGCCTTCCCCCGGCTCCCGAACCTGCCGCAGAGTCCGCCCGTTACCCCCGCGACAGGCGATCAGCTTTTCCCGCGTTCTGCCCCGGCGGATGCTTTTTGGTGAGGGCCGGGGGGCAAGCCCCCTAGGCCGTCCCCTGCTTATCCCCAGTTGCGACGAACCCAAGTAGCTCCAAGTGCAAGAGCGTACTTGTCGGCTTCTTCACAGCTGAGGAAAATTTTTTCTTCCGGCCCCATAAGCTGTTGTTCATACACTGCTGAGTCTGAAATACGCCCAGCCCAAACATCCGGGACCCATGCCTCTGGAGACTTAACATAAATCGAAACAGGCTTGTCAAAAGAAAAGTCATCTATCCATGCTTCGGGTCGAACCCGATGGGATTTCGCATCAAGATAAATCGACCGAGAGAGCCAGATTCTTCTCATCGCCGGGTTTTCTCCTAGCTCTACGATAGCCCTACGAGCACCCGCTCGTGGCCCCGCAGTCGAGGCACTTGAGGCAGGTGCCATTGCGCACCACGGCGAAGGAGCCGCAGTCGCCGCAGGCCTCGCCGACGTAGCCCTTGAACTTGGCCTCCTCGGCCACCCCCCCGCGGCGCGGGGCGGGGGCGGGCCCGGCTTCCTCCGCCTTGCGGAAGAGGTGCAGGTGCTCGCTCCTTGGGGTGTCGGTCTTCGGGAAGGGGAGGATGGCCTGCACCCGCTCCTCCTCCGCCTCCGCGTCGAACTCGGGGATCTCGTCCTTGGGCCGGCCCAGGGTGTCGCTGCGCAGGTCCTCGGGCATCACCTGGGCCAGCTCTTGGCGGCCCAGGTAGGAGATGGCCAGCTCGCGGAAGATGTAGTCGATGATCGAGGTGCTCATCTTGATGGTGCGGTTGCCCTCGACGACGCCGCTCGGCTCGAAGCGGGTGAAGACGAAGGCGTCCACGAACTCGTCCAGGGGGACGCCGTGCTGGAGGCCGAGCGAGATGGCGATGGCGAAGCAGTTCATGAGGCTGCGGAAGGCGGCGCCCTCCTTGTGCATGTCGATGAAGATCTCGCCCAGCGCGCCGTCGTCGTACTCGCCGGTGCGGAGGTACACCTTGTGGCCGCCCACGATGGCCTTCTGGGTGTAGCCCGCGCGCCGGGTGGGGAGCTTGCGCCGGCCGGTCTTGTGGATGACGTAGCGGCGCACGATCTGCTGGGCCACGCGGACGGGCAAGCTCTCGGCCTCGGGGGCCTCCTCGCCGATGCCCTCGAAGAGGTCCGCCTCGTGCTGCCCCGCGAGCGGCTGGCTGAGCTTGGAGCCGTCGCGGTAGATGGCGATGGCCTTGGTCATCAGCCGCCAGGACTCGTGGTAGAGGTTCTGGATTTCCTGGATGGTGGCCTCGGTGGGCATGTTGATGGTCTTGCTGATGGCCCCCGAGATGAAGGGCTGGGCCGCGGCCATCATGCGGACGTGGGCCATGGGGCTGATGTGGCGCTTGCCGTCGCGGCCGCACTTGCCGGCGCAGTCGAAGACGGCGAGGTGCTCCTCCCGCATGTGGGGGGCGCCCTCGATGGTCATCTTGCCGCAGACGTAGTCGTTCGCCTCGCGGATCTGGGCCGCCGTGAAGCCGATGGCCGTAAGGAGGTTCAGGCTCCAGTCGGCCAGCTGCGCCTCGGTCAGGCCCAGGCGCTCGCGGCAGAACTCCTCGCCCAGGACGTGCTTGTTGAAGGCGAAGGGGAGCTCGAAGGCGCCCTCGAGCGCGGCCTCGACCCGCTCGATGGACTTGTCGGTGAAGCCCTTGGCCTTGAGGGAGTCGGGGTTGATGTGGGGAGCGCTCGTGAGGGTGCCCCGGCCCCGGCAGTGGGCCACGATGTCGCGGATCTGCTCCTCGCCGTAGCCCAGGCGCCGGAGCGCCGCGGGGACCGACTGGTTGATGATCTTGAAGTAGCCCCCGCCCGCCAGCTTCTTGAACTTGACCAGGGCGAAGTCGGGCTCGATGCCGGTGGTGTCGCAGTCCATGACGAGCCCGATGGTGCCCGTGGGGGCGATGACGGTGGCCTGGGCGTTGCGGAAGCCGCTGCGGTAGCCCAGCGCCAGGGCCTCGTCCCAGGCCTCGCGGGCGGCCGCGAGGAGGTGGGCCGGGCAGCGGGCCGGGTCTATCCCGGCCGGCGGCTTGGAGAGCATCTCGTATTCCTGGGCGGGCGCGTTGTAGGCCGCCCGGCGGTGGTTGCGGAGAACCCTCAACATGTACTCGCGGTTGGCGTGGTAGCGCGGGAAGGGCCCAAGCTCCGCGGCCATCTCGGCGCTGGCCGCGTAGGAGCAGCCCGTCATGACCGAGGAGATGCCGCCGCACCAAGCCTCGGCCTCGGGGGAGTCGTAGGGGATGCCGAGCAGCATGAGGAGGGTGCCCAGGTTGGCGTAGCCCAGGCCCAGGGTGCGGTACTCGTAGGAGCGCTGGGCGATGGGCGCGCTGGGGAACTGGGCCATGAGGACCGAGATCTCGAGCACCACCGTCCAGACGCGGACGGCGTGGCGGAACTCCTCCACCCGGAAGCGGCCGCTCTCCAGGTCCAGGAAGCGGACGAGGTTCAGCGAGGCCAGGTTGCAGGCCGTGTCGTCCAGGAACATGTACTCCGAGCAGGGGTTCGAGGCGTTGATCCGGCCGTCGGCGGCGCAGGTGTTCCAGTCGTTGATGGTGGTGTCGAACTGGAGGCCCGGGTCGGCGCAGCACCAGGCGGCATAGCCGATCTGGTCCCACAGCTCCTTCGCCGGGACCTCCCGGGCGACCTTCCGGTCCGTGCGGCGGATGAGCTTCCAGGGCTCGCCCTTCGCGGCGGCGCTCATGAAGCCGTCCGTGATGCGAACCGAGTTGTTCGAGTTCTGGCCCGAGACGGTGGTGTAGGCCTCGCCCTCCCAGTTGGTGTCGAACTCCTCGATGTCGATCCCGGTCTTGCCCTGCTGGGCGAGCTGGATGGCGCGGAAGATGTAGTTGTCGGGCACGCCCGCGCGGCGGGCCTCCAGGATGGCCTTGCGGAGCTCGGGGTTCTTGTCCGGGCGGAGGAGGCCGCCGTTGAGGTCCGCCTTCCCCTCGGGCCGGCAGGCGGCCAGGATGGCGTTCATGTGGCGGCGGCACATCCGGCCGCCCGAGACGAGGGCGGCCACCTTCTGCTCCTCGCGGACCTTCCAGTTGATGAACTCCTCGATGTCGGGGTGGTCCACGTCGAGGGTGACCATCTTGGCCGCCCGGCGGGTGGTGCCGCCCGACTTGATGGCGCCGGCCGCGCGGTCGCCGATCTTGAGGAAGCTCATGAGGCCGGAGCTCCGGCCTCCGCCCGAGAGGGACTCCCCCCCCGCCCGCAGGGTGCCGAAGTTGGTGCCCGTGCCGGAGCCGTACTTGAAGATGCGGGCCTCGCGGGTCCAAAGGTCCATGATGCCGCCTTCGTTCACGAGGTCGTCCTTCACCGACTGGATGAAGCAGGCGTGGGGTTGGGGCCGCTCGTAGGCGTTCTGGGAGCGCCGCACCTCGCCCGTCGCCGGGTCGCAGAAGAAGTGGCCCTGAGAGGGGAGCGCCGCACCTCGCCCGTCGCCGGGTCGCAGAAGAAGTGGCCCTGAGAGGGGCCGGCGATGCCGTAGGCCCAGTGGAGGCCGGTGTTGAACCACTGGGGGGAGTTGGGGGCGCCCATCTGGGCGGCCAGCATGTGGGTGAGCTCGGCGTAGAAGACCCGGGCGTCCTCCCCGCTCCCGAAGTAGCCGTGCTTCCAGCCCCAGTAGGTCCAGCAGCCGGCCATCCGGTGGAAGACTTGGCGGGCGTCGGTCTCCCCGCCGAAGCGCTGCCCCTCGGGCAGGACGGCCATGGCCGGCTCGTCGGGGAGGGAACGCTGGAGCCACTCGGGCACCCCTTCCTCGGCCACCTTGACCAGGCGCGCCGGGACCCCCGCCTTGCGGAAATACTTCTGGGCGAGGATGTCCACGGCCACCTGGGACCACGTCTCGGGCACCAGGATGTCCTTGGCCTCGAAGACGACCGAGCCGTCGGGGTTGACGATGCGGGAGGTACGCGGGACGAACTGGATTCCGGCGTAGAGCTCATCTCCGGCCCGAGCGAAGTGGCGTGGGATCTTCATATTCCTGACAATCTCCAGATTCCCTGATTCCAGGGTGGGCGATGGGTCAATAGGCGACGCTTTAGAAACAAACACTTTCGCATTTTATTTGCTTTCTCCCTTCTTTTCAACCCCCTCGGCAATCCCGCTTCGCCCGCCCCATCTACGGGCTGTGGGCCTCCTCGGCCCTCACTACCAATTTGCCCCCCACCCAGAGTCCGAGCCACTCAGGGGCCCCAGATAATGGGTCACATCTAGTGGCTGAGGTCCAGACTATGACACTAAATCTAGATGGGCTGATTGCGGAGTGTCAAGGGGAAAAAGGGAAATATCCACAAAATGTGTGAGTTTGCCCACAACTTGTCCCCAAGTGTTGTGGTTTGCGGCGGGACAAGAGGTTGGGTGAGGGGCGGGAGGGGGGCGGGGAGGGCAGAAAAAGGGCGAAGATGGGCGCTCAGCCGGCCGTCCGCGAGAGGCGCTGGCGCCAGTAGTCGAGGGTGTCCCGGAGGGTCTGCTCGAAGGGGATCGCGGGCCTCCACCCCGTGTCGGCCTCCAGCCGGACGCAGGAGGTCATCCCATGGGAGAGGTCGGCGGGGCGATCCAGGGAGGGGTCCTTCACCACCCGCACCGGCACCCCCGCCATGGGCAGGAGGAGCTCGAGGGCCTCTCCCACCCGGCGCGGGGTTCCCGAGCAGACGAGATACCCCTCGCCCGGCCTGCCCCGCTCGGCCGCGAGGGCGTAGGCGCGCACGATGTCCCGCACGTCGGTGAAGTCCCGGGCGGCGTCCAGGTTGCCCACCTTGAGGAGGGGCTCCGCGAGCCCCGCCTCCATCCGGGCGAGCTCGCGGGCGAAGCGCGCGAGGGCGAAGACCGGCGACTGCCGGGGGCCCGCGTGGTTGGCGGGCCGCATGCGGACGACGGGGAGCCCCCTGGCCCGGCCGAGCTGGCCGGCCAGGAGGTCCAGCGCCAGCTTGCTCACGCTGTAGGGGTTGAGGGGAGCGAAGGGTGCCTCCTCCCGGAGGACGCCCCCGGCGGGCCCCGCCCCGTATATCTCGGCCGAGGTCACCACCACCACGCGCAGGCGGTCCCGCAGGGGGAGGCAGCCCTCCAGCAGGTGGAGCCCCCCGAGGACGTTTGTCCCGACCGTGGCCGCCGGGTCCTCCCAGGAGACGCTCACCGAGCTCTGCGCCGCGAGGTGGAAGACGCGGTCCGGCGCCTCGGCCTGGAGGATGTCCCCCAGCCGGGCGGCGTCGAGCAGGTTCGCCTCGTGGAGCGCGGCCCGGCCCGCGAGGTGGGCGATGTTGTCCCGGCCCGCGCCCGGCAGGACGAGGCCCGAGACCTGGTGGCCCAGCGCGAGGAGGTGCTCGGCCAGGTGGCTGCCCGCGAAGCCCCCGATGCCGGTGATGAAGGCCTTCAAGGCCGCTCCCGCCAGTAGGCCAGGATGTCCTCGAGCGTCTTCTCGAAGGGGATCTCGGGGGCCCAGCCGGTGGCCCGGCGGAACTTGGAGGAGTCGCCCTCGAGGATCTGCACGTCCGAGGGCCGCATGCGCGCGGGGTCCGTCTCGACGCGCACCTTCACCCGGGAGCGCGCGAGCAGGAGGTCCAGCACCTCGCGGATGGCCCAGCCCTTCCCGGAGCAGATGTTGTAGGCCTCGCCCGGCTCGCACTTCTGGAGGGAGAGCCAGTAGGCCCGCACGGTGTCGCGCACGTCGGTGTAGTCGCGCCGGGCGCCGAGGTTCCCCACCCGGATGACGGGCTCCTGCCTCCCCTTCTCGATGTCCACGATCTGCTTGGCGAAGTTGCTCTCCACGAACACGTCCCCGCGGCGGGGGCCGGTGTGGTTGAAGGCCCGCGTGCGCACGATCTTCATCCGGAAGCTCTGGTGGTACTGGTAGCCCAGCATGTCGGCCCCCACCTTGCTCACCCCGTAGGGGGAGAGGGGGCGCAGGGGGTTCGTCTCCCGGATGGGCACCTCGTCCGGGCGCACCATCCCGTACTCCTCGCTGCTGCCGGCCACCTGGATCCAGGGGTCGAGGCCCGCCTGGCGCACCGCCTCGAAGAGGTGGAGGGTGCCCAGGATGTTCGTGTGGAGACTCTCCTCCGGGGCGTGCCAGGAGGTGGGCACGAAGCTCTGGGCCGCCAGGTGGAAGATCTTGTCGGGCCGCACCTGCTGGACGGCCCGGGTGACGGAGACCTGGTCCCTCAGGTCGCACTCGACGATGGCAATCCGGCCGCCCAGGTGGTCGATGTGCTCGGTGCGGCTGCGCCAGCGGCGCATGCCGGAAACCTCGATCCCCGGCAGCCCCAGCAGGTACTCCGCCAGGTGGCTGCCCACGAAGCCGGTGATGCCCGTGATGAGGACGCGCTCCGCCATGCGGTCTCCTTCCGCGGAAGATGGGGAATCCTAGAGGAGCCCCCCCCGGCCCGTCAACGATTGCGCCCCGGGATTTGACAGCCCCGGACCCGGGCGGAGTATATGGTGGGTGCCCGTCCCGGGGGCCATCGCGCGCGCGGAGGAGAGCATGGCTGCCGACACCTACGACATGGGCGTGGTCGGGGGAGGCCCCGCGGGCTACGTGGCGGGCGTGCGCGTGGCCCAGAGCGGGGGCCGCTGCGCCGTCATCGAGCGGGACGCCCTCGGGGGCACCTGCCTCAACTGGGGCTGCATCCCGAGCAAGAGCCTCATCGCCTCGGCCGCCCTCCTGAGGAACATCCGCAACGCCGCCGACTACGGCATCGAGGTGAGGGGCGAGGTCCGGGCTGACCTCGCCGCCCTGATCGAGCGCAAGGACAAGATCGTCGAGGGCCTCGTGAACGGCATCGGGGGCCTCCTCAAGGCCCACAAGGTGGACCACCTGGCGGGCGAGGCCGTCATCGAGGGCCCGGGCCAGATCCGGGTGCGCCTGAAGGCGGGCGGCGAGGCCGAGGTGCGGGCCGCGAACGTCCTCATCGCCACGGGCTCCCGCCCGGCCCAGATCCCCGCCTTCCCCATCGACGGCAAGCACATCATCTCGAGCGACCAGGCCGTGCGCCTGAAGGAGCTGCCCAGGCGCCTCCTCATCGTGGGGGCGGGGGTCATCGGCTGCGAGTTCGGCTGCCTCTACCGCGAGCTCGGGGCCGAGGTCACCATGGTCGAGCTCCTCGACCGGGCGCTGCCGCTGGGCGACGCCGACGTCTCCAAGCTCATCGAGCGCGAGCTGCGCAAGCAGAAGATCAAGCTCCTGACCGGCAAGAAGATCGTCCGGGTCGAGCGCAGGGGGGAGGAGATGGCGGCCCAGGTCGAGGGCGCGGACGCCCTCACCGCCGACCTCGTCCTCGTCTCCATCGGGCGCACCATGAACACCGACAAGCTGGGCCTGGAGAAGATCGGGGTGAAGCTCAGCCCCCGGGGCGAGGTGCTGGTGGACGCCGGGATGCGCACCAGCGTCCCCGGCGTCTTCGCCGCCGGCGACGTCATCGGGGGCATGATGCTCGCCCACGTGGCCTCGGCCGAGGCCATCGTCGCCGCCGAGAACGCCATGGGGGGCGACGTGGCCATGGACTACCGGGGCATCCCCGCCGGCATCTTCACCCACCCCGAGGTCGGCACGGCGGGCCTCACCGAGGAGCAGGCCCGGAAGGAGGGCCGCGGGGTGCGCGTCGGCCGGTTCCAGATGCGGGTCCTCGGCAAGGCCCAGGCCGAGCGCGCCATCGCCGGCGAGGTCAAGGTCATCGCCGACGCCTCGACCGACGAGATCCTGGGCGTCCACGTCGTGGGCGAGCACGCCGCCGACCTCATCCACGAGGCCGCCGTCGCCATCCGCCACGGCCTGAAGGCCAGCCAGCTGGGCGCGGTCGTCCACTCCCACCCCACCCTCTCCGAGGCCATCATGGAGGCCGTCCACGACGTCCACGGCGAGGCCATCCACATCCCGCCCCGGAAGGAGCGGTAGGGGCGGGGGCGCCTCCTGGCCGGACCGAGCGGGAGTTTTTTTTGATAGGTATTATCCGGTAATATCCGTTACAAAGCCGGACACCCTCCTCTCCACCCCCGCGCCATCTGAACCCGTAGGGGCGAACCTCGTG
>JACPCT010000045.1 GCA_016184445.1 Candidatus Tectimicrobiota bacterium
TCGCCAGGATGATCCGCTCCAGCGCCCGGGGCAGCTCGAAGGCCCCTCCCACCGGGAGGCCCAGGGTGGTCTGGGTGGAGAAGAGGCTGGGGAGGAAGAGCCCGGTGCCGGCCTCGTCCTCCAACGTGATGGCGTGGGCGAAGAGCTTGAAGAGGGCTCTCACCTTGGGGTGCTCGAAGTGGGCGTCGATGGCCTGGGAGATGGTCAGGGGGGCGAAGGCGAGGAGCTCCTTCCCCTTGCCGTCCCCGCCGAGGCGGTCGGCGATCTCCTCGCGGGGCAGCGGCGGGTGGAAGAGAAAGCTCCGTAGGAGGGGGGCGAGCTCCACGGCGTAGCGCTGGTGAAGGTAGCCGAAGGCATCCGCGTCGTGCTTCGAGGTCCGGGCGATGGAGGCCACCGACTTCCGGGGGTCGCGGTGGAGGACGACGGCCGTGCCGTCCCGGAAGAGCATCGCGTGCTGGACATCCGGCGTCAGGTAGCGGAAGCCGTGGCGCTCGAGCTCCAGGTCGCGCACGATCGGGAAGTCGTCCAGCCCGATGAAGAAGTTAGCGTGCATGTTCGACTTGTAGCCGGGCAGGAGGAACTCCCGGGTCGAGGCGCCGCCGCCGATCTCCCGCTCCGCCTCCAGGACCGTGACCCTGAGGCCGCAGCGCGAGAGGTAAGCCGCGCAGACGAGGCCGTTGTGCCCGCCGCCGATCACGATGCCGTCGCAGCGATCCATCGCCCCCCCTCCTCAGCGCTAGGCGGCCTGGATGACCTTGCCCGCCACGTTGTCCACCACGATGGGCGTATCAAAAAAGGCGATGCTGGGCTCCACTCCGAAGGCCTTGACGAAGTTCTCCCGCCAGACCCCCGCGTAGCACCTCTCGGCGGCCTCGCGGCCCTCCCAGAGGTAGACGCCCCCGCCCAGGCCCTGCGCCTCGCTGAAGAGGAAGTTCTTGCGGATGAGGCCCGGGATCTGCTGGAAGCGCGGGGCGATCTTGTTCGTGTTCTCCAAATATTTCTCGTAGGTCATCCCCTTCGGGATCCGGGCGGTGACGATGGCGGTGATCATGGCAGACTCCCCCCAGACGAGACGGCAGAGGCGCGCAGCGGCGAGACACCAGAGATAGCCCTATGCAGATGGACGATAACGCGACTTCCGGGGAAAATCCATCCGATCCGGATCCCAGCCGGGTCTAGGGGGAATGTGGCCTTCTGCGGGGATCATCCCGCGGCTCCCGCTCCGGGAGTGGGGCGCGGGCGGGCGACTAAAATGGAGGATGAAATGGGCGAGCGGGTGGGAATCGTGGGCATCGGCCTCATGGGATCGGCCCTGTCGGGGAACCTTCTCCAGGCCGGGTTCGAGGTACAGGGGTTCGACGTGGACGGCAGGCGGCTGGATGAGTTCGCCGAGCGGGGGGGCGTCCCGGTGGACTCCCCGGGCGCGGCGGCCAAGGGGGTGCGGTGGCTCGTCACCTCGCTCCCTACCAGCGAGATCGTGCGGGAGGCGGTGCTCGGCCCCGAGGGCGTCGCCGAGGGGGCGGGGAGAGGCCTCGTCTACTGCGACGCCACCACCTCCCGGCCCGAGGACTCGGCCCGGCTCGGGGCCGAGCTGGCCGAGCGGGGCATCCGCTTCCTCGACGCCGCGGTGAGCGGCACGAGCGCCATGGCCTGGAAGAAGGATTTGATCATCATCGCCGGCGGCAAGGCGGAGGACTTCGAGGCCTGCAAGCCCTACTTCGCCGCCGTCAGCCGGGCCGCCTACCACATGGGGCCCGCCGGCTCGGGCGCCCTGACCAAGCTCATCATCAACCTCGTCCTGGCCGGCAACCGGCTCGCCCTGGCCGAGGGCCTCGTGCTGGGGGAGAAGGCGGGGATGGACGGCGGGAAGCTGCTGGCCGTCCTCCAGGACGGCGCCTGCCACTCCAAGACCATGATCGACAAGGGCCCGAAGATGATCCGGGGGGACTACATCCCGGAGGGCCTCGTCCGGACCTCCCTGAAGGACTCCCGCCTCATGATCGAACAGGGGCAGCGCTACAACTCCCCCATGCTCATGATCGGCGTCTGGTCCCAGCTCGCGCAGACGGCCTACCAGCGCGGCTTGGCCGACAAGGACACCGTCGCCATCATCGAAGTGCTGCGCGAAATGGCTGGGCTGACGCGGCGGGCCTGAGCGCGGGCCGGGAAGCGAAATGGTGCCCCCTGCGTGATTCGAACACGCGGCCTGCGGTTTAGGAAACCGCTGCTCTATCCGGCTGAGCTAAGGGGGCACGGCGGCCCGATTATGGGGGAAAGGGGCTTCCCCCGTCCACGGCGGGAGTGTCGCCGGCGGCCCCTCCGCAGGGACCCGTCCATGCTTGCCTTTCCTCTTGCAAATAAATCTTGAGCGTGTTATCCTTCGCCATCATCGCCCGCAAATGGTGCGGGCGGTAGTCCACAGGCGGCGCATGACGTCCTTGGGGGCGCGGTGCCGCCTAAATGTTTCAGGAGAAGCAGCGTGACGCAAGGTACAGTGAAGTGGTTCAACGACTCCAAGGGCTTCGGCTTCATCACCCGCGAGGAAGGGGAGGACGTGTTCGTCCACTTCTCCGCCATTCAGGGCGAGGGCTTCAAGACCCTGAATGAGGGCGACCGGGTGGAGTTCGACGTCGCCAAGGGGCCGAAAGGCCTGCAGGCGGCGAACGTGCGGAGAGCCCAAGCCTAGGGCGGCAAGCTCCTTCACGAAGCCAAAGGCGGCGGCCGGGAGACCGGCCGCCGCCTTTTTTGCGCGCGGCTGACGCTGGAGGGGGCCTAGAACTGGAGCAGCGAGGTGATGGGGTAGCGGCCCAGCCGCTCCCTGCCCTTCAAGAAGGCCAGCTCGATGAAGAAGGCCATCCCGGCCACCTCCCCACCCAGCCGCTCGACCAGGGAGGCGCAGGCCTCGGCCGTGCCGCCGGTGGCCAGCAGGTCGTCCGCCACGAGCACCCGCATGCCGGGCCGGATGGCGTCCTTGTGCATCTCCAGGGCGTCGGTCCCGTACTCGAGCTGGTAGCTCACCTGCTCCTTCTCCCAGGGGAGCTTGCCGGGCTTGCGGACGAGGACGAAGCCCGCCCCCAGCTTGTAGGCGAGCGGGGAGGCGATGACGAAGCCCCGCGCCTCGGCCCCCACGACGACGTCGATGCCCTTCCCAACGAAGGTGTCGGAGAGCAGGTCCACCGCCAGCTGGAAGGCCCGGGGATTCTGGAGGAGCGGGGTGATGTCCTTGAAGATGATGCCTTCCTTGGGGAAGTTGGGCACGTCGCGGATGTGGCGCAGCAGATCCTCTCTACCGTCCATCTCGGCCCTCACGGTGGGAACGGTTCCGGCTACGGCAGGTAGGATAGCGGATCCTGGGGCACGGTGCGCTGCCGGATCTCGAAGTGGAGCTGCGCCTGCCCCACGTTGCCCGTCCGCCCCACCCGGCCGATGAGGCGGCCCCCCTCGACGACATCGCCCTTTTTCACCAGGTTCTCGGCGTTGTGGGCGTAGACGGAGTGGTACTCCCCCTCCGCGTGGCGGATGATGATGGTCCGCCCGTAGCCCCCGGGGCCCCAGTCGCTGAAGATCACCTGCCCCGCCGCCGCCGCCCGGACGGGCGAGGCCGGCTGGGCGGCGATCACGATGCCGTCGTACTTCGCCCCCTCCTTGGACCCGAAGCGGTGGAGGAGCTTCCCCTCGGCCGGCCAGGCGAAGCGCAGGGCCGCGTTCCGGCGGGCGGGGGACTTCCCGTGCGGCTCCTCGGCCTGGGCCCAGCGGGGGCGCTCCTTGGGGGGCGGGGGGCCGCCCCGGGTGGGGACGGAGAGAGCGAGCGCCGCCCGGGGGATAAAGAGCCGCGCCCCGGCCAGCAGCCGGTCGGGGTTGTTGATGCCGTTCAGGACGGCGATCTCCTCCACGTCCACCCCATAGGTCCGCGAGATGCGCCAGAGGGTCTGGCCCGGCAGGACGGTGTGGTAGGCCCCCTGCCTCTTGGCGAGGGCGGGCGGCTCGGCGGAAGGCCCGAACCAGGCGCACCCCCCCAGGCCCAGCGCGAGGGCGAGAACCGCCACCCTCCAGCCGCACACCCGCTCCCTAGCCATGGAGGGCGCGCCTCACCGCTTCCTCGGGGTTCCGGGCCGGGAGGACGCCCGGGGGGCTCTCGCGGCGGCCCAGGCCGACCACCCGCCGCCCGAGCTTCAGGCCTAGCGCGATCTCCGAGAGGGTGCCGTAGGACCCCTCCAGGGCGATGAGGGCGCCCGCCGTGGCCGCGATGACGGCGTTCCGGGCGTGCCCCATGCCCGTGCAGACGGGGAGGTCGATGTGGGGGTTGGCCGAGGCCGGGTCGTAGCCGGGGAGGATGCCGATGGTGAGCCCGCCAGCGGATTTCGCGCCGCGCGCGGCTGCCTCCATCACCCCGCCCAGGCCCCCGCAGACGAGGACAGCCCCCTCGCGCGCGAGGAGGCGGCCCACCTCCTCGGCCAGGGCGGCGGTCTCGGCGGAAGGAGCGGAGTCCCCGATGACGGCAATCAGCGTCTTCACGCGCCGGCATTCCCGGGGGCGGAGGAAATGCGGGGGGCGGGCTCCAAGCGTCTCAAGAAACGTAGGGTATTTTCACCCGTTCAGCCGCCAGGCCAACCCGCGCG
>JACPCT010000046.1 GCA_016184445.1 Candidatus Tectimicrobiota bacterium
GAGGAAAAGGTCAAGGAGCGGCTCCGAAAACATCTGGCGTCTTTGGATGCCCGGATGAATGAGGAGAAGACCAAGACGGTCAACACGCTCCGAGGGGAGGCGTTTTCGTTTCTGGGGTTTGACTTCCGGCGTGTACATAATCAGCGGGGGCAGTACTACGTCCTGCTGTCGACTCCCGCGCTATTTGCCGTGCCGATTCCCGAATTATCTGAACGGGAATTGCGAGAGCGTTCCGTTCCCATCCCATGTATAGGGCGGGAACGGAACGCGGCCACGACGCTCAAGCCGAGAGTAGTCTGAGCGGGGCCCGCGGGCTCAGCGGGGGAGCATCCAGCCGCCGTTGTCGCGGCTGATCTTGGTATCGACGAGGAGCTCCCGCAGCACGGCGGTGAGCGACTGGTTCCTGACCTTGAGGGCGCTGCGGAGCTGTTGCTGGGTGAGGGGTCCGGGACTGCGGCCGAGGAGGGCGAGGACCTGGGCCTCAAGACCGGGCGGCTCGGGCTCAGGGCCCGTCGAGTCGACCTCGAGGTGGGGCGCGTCGTCGCCGACGAGGGTGAGGGTGATGGGCTGCGGGGCTCTGGCGGCGCGATGCTCGACGGCGAGCCGGAGCTTGTCCTGGGAGCGCCCGAGGTAGAGGTTGGAGTCCCCCCAAGCGTGCAGATCGGAGGAGCCGCGCAGGGCTTGTCCGCCGGATGACTCGCCGTTTGCCTTGCGGGTGTGGTGAACGAGGAGGACGGCCAGATGGAAGCGCCTCTGCAAAACGCGCAGGTCGGCGAGCAGAGCCGAAACCTCCATGGCCGAGTTCTCGTCGAGGCGATGCAGGCGCACGAAGGGATCGAGGACGAGCAGGCGGGGCCGGTGTTTCTCGATGGCGACGGCGAGGCGTGCCTTGTCCCGATCCAAGTCGAGGCGAAGTTGCTGGGCGAGGATAAGGAAGACCGGGAGGGTTCTGAAGTCGACGCCGCGGGCGTGGGCGAGGCCGAGGAGCCTGGCGCGGACCTGAAGGGGCGAGTCCTCCGCAGCGAAGAGGAGCACGGGGCCCGGGACGGGGACGTGGAAGCGGCCGAGGCAGGGGCGGCCGCTTGCTACGGCGAGGGCCATCTCGAGGGCGAGGTAGGTCTTGCAGCACTTGGGCGCGCCGCCGATGATGCCGACGGCTTCATCGGCCCAAAGCTCGTCGATGAGCCAGGCGGGACGATCAAGGGGCTCGGGGGGCAGGTCGGCGACCTGGAGCACGTGAAGAGGGCGGCTCTCGGCCGCGGGCTCAGGGCCGTTCGCCATCGAGTACCTCCTGGACGATCTCGTCGGTGAGCAGCTTGGATCGTTTGTCCAAGGCGCGCTGCATGGCGAGGGCGAGGAAGGCGCCGGTGCGCCGGGGCGAGCCTGAGGAGGCTGCGTGCAGGGATGGGAGGGCGGAGGGCGCGAGCACGTTCTGCATGCCGACGGCCTCGAAGGCATGGGCGACGAACTCGGCGTTTTGGTCGGGTGTCATGGGCGGGATGCGCACGCGCAGGGAGAGGCGTCCGGCCAAGGGCGCAAGGGCGGGACGCGCGAGCAGGCGAGCGAAGGGTTCGGCGGCGACGAGGACCAAGGACATGAGCGTCCGGTTGTGGCTTTCGGCCAAGAGGCGCAAGAACTCGACGCCCTGGATGGGAAGCTGCTGGGCCTCGTCGAGGACGAGGACTGGGTAGGGTCCTGAGGAGGCGAGCTTCTCGAGTCCTTCCGAGAGGAGCTGCGCGCCCTTGCCCCGGCGGAAGCTCGATTCCATGCCCAATGCCTCGGCCACGCTGCGAAGCAGGTCGGTGAGCCCGACGGGTTGGCCGACGAGGTAGAGGGGCCTGAAGTCGCGCGGGTTGAGCTCGGCCATGAGGAGGCGGCAGAAGGAGGACTTGCCCAGGCCCGGGGGAGCGGTGACGAGGAGGTGGAGGCGGCTGGCGAGGGCGTTTTTGGCCTGCAGGAGGGCGGCGTCGAGGAAGTCGGAGCGCCACAGGGGCTCGGGGGCGCAGGCGGGCGGGAAGGGATGGCGCTTGAAGCCGAAGAAGGCCTTGAGGGTGATGGGGCTGTTCATGTTTCCTCCGTGGTTCACTGGACTTGGAATGCCTGCTCGAAGGGAGCGTTGGGGTCGTGCAGCGGCCGGTAGAGCACGCGCCTGGGATCGTCTGGATTGAAGCGCACGAGCACGCGCGAGCCGGCGAGTTGGGCGCGGACCTCCCAGAACTTGGCCGCGACGCGGACGGTGGCGTCGGCGTTGACGCGGCGTGGGGCCTCGATGAGGAAGAGGTCGTCGATGGCGAGCTCGCCAAGATGGCGGACGTTATCGGGAAGCAGGCGCAGGTAGAAGTCGAGCGGTGTGGTAGGCTTGCCGGTGATCTCGGTGAGCGATGAGTGCGGTGTGTCGTGGTACTCGGCGAGCCAGCGCGCCCATTCGGTCTGGAGTTGCTGCAAGGTCGGATGCTGGGGCAGCCTGGTGAGCATTTGAAGACGCACCGTGAGCCAGAACCTTTCGAGGCGTGCCTTCGAAGTCGCGCGATAGGGCGTGGCATGGACGAGGTGGATGCCGAGGCGGGCGCAGGCGGAGCGCAAGACGAGGGAACGGTAGTTGGCGCCGTTGTCGACGAGAAGGCGATGGGGCAGGCCGCGGGCGAGTATGGCCTCGCGCAGGACGGGCATGAGGGCAAGGACGTTGTCGCGCAGGGAGAATGCGCCGGCCATGACGGCGCGCGAGGCGTCGTCGAGGAAAGCGATGAGGAAGGATTTGCGCTTCTTGCGGCCGGGGCCGTAGACCTCGGGGCCGTGCATGGTGTCGGCGAGCCAGAGCACCTGGGGCACGCCGGGCGGCCGGCGGCGGAAGGCTTCCGCGGGCTCCAGGCGCTTTCGTCCCTTGAACAGGCGGTAGATGGGCTTGAGCGGGACTGGCCGCGCGAGGTCGAGCTGCAGGCGGCGGTGGACGGCCTTGAGGGTCCAGGCCGGGTGCTCGGCGGCGAGTTCGAAGAGCTTGGCGACGGTATCGGGGTCGATGGCGCGGGAGCGTCCGTGATCGGAGCGCGTCTGGTTTTCGAGCGCGGCCAAGCCGCCTTTTCGGTAGCGCCCGAGCCAGCGCAGGAGGGTCTCGGCGGAAAGGAAGGCGGGCGCGCCGTCGGGACTGGTCTTGACCTCGAGGGCGAGTTGGCGGACCATCGCGGTGAGCGAGACGCCGGGCGCGCGGTGCAAGAGGGGCGCTATCAGCGAGAAGCGCCAGAGGGCGAGTTCGGATTGGGCCATGGGTTGATCCTCCATGCCGCAAGAATAACGAGGTCCGACCGTTCGCGGAATGGCGAGGTTGTGTTGGTTGGCCCGGAAAGCGCGAGCGCGGGAGCGAAACGAGGGGGCCCAGCGAGGGAAAAACCGAGCAACGGCGGCCTGAAAAACGGGCGCGCCGCGCCGCGCGCTCAAGAAACGACCGGACTTCGGGCTCGCGCGACGGCGCGGCCCTCGAACTTGCGGGCGCGTCCCTTCAGGTCGGCTCAGCGGGCGTAGACGCCGAGAACCGAGAGCTTGGGCTCGCGCTGCTTCCAGCCGAGGAAGAGGTGCGCGACGGCGGCCGCGCCCGCGGCCGCCAATGCCGCAAGGAAGTCCGCCGCGCCCAGGGCGCCTTCGCGCCAGGGCAGGCGCAGCCTCGGCATGACCTGTAGAAAGCGCGCCCGCAGGGATCGCAGCGTCCCGCGGGGCGCGTGGGCCTGGCGCGCCAGCGCGTTCAACGCGATCCCCTGGACCAGCAAGGCGCGCAGCAGCTCGAGGACGGCGCCGGTCCGGATCCCGCAATAAGGCAGCAGCGCATCCGGGGGGATCGAGAACGTGCGCCCGACGATCTTGCACTTGTAGCGAGGCACGTCGGTGCGCCTGGAGGGTTCGTCGGGATCGCCGGCATAGCGCGAATAGCGTCCCGCGTGGGTCCAGTGCCGGGGAGCGTCGACGGGGCAGTAGGGGCAGCGATCCGGCTCAGGGCAGGACCAAGAGCGCAGCAGGGCGGCGTTTGCGAAGGGAGCGCGATCCATGGCACCATGCCCGAGGGGACGAGCTCAGATCGGAGCTCGTCGCCGCCCGAGAGAGCTTATGGAAACGGATTTGGACGCGCTCAGCAACAGCGTGCTGGACTCGATAGAAGCCGGCGACTACGACGAGGCGGAGAAGCGCTGCCGAAGGCTGCTGCTGGAGTATCCCGAGATGCTCGACGGGCACGATCGGCTCGCCACGCTGCGGGAAGCCCAGGGGCGGTTCAAGGAAGCGGCTGAGCACTACGAGAAGGCGATGTTGGTTGTGCACAGGCACCCTGAGGGAACCGACCAGGAAACGGTCCAAGAGCTCAAAGAGAAGCGGGACCGCGCGCTGGCCAAGGCGAAGGCGTAGCGCCTCGTTCCGCCTGGGGGGCGGAACGAGGCGAGCGATTCCCGCGTTTGAAGGCTACGACTGCGAGCACGTCGCGTCAGATAAAGCGGGAAACACTGGACGATTCGGAGTCAAATAGCGGGGAGCTCGACACCAAGTTTGGGCCGGTATTGATCTTAGCGCACAGCCGCGAAATGGCGGATGTATGGCAGAAGCGCTGGATGTTATTGCGCGAGGCGAACAGCTTGCC
>JACPCT010000047.1 GCA_016184445.1 Candidatus Tectimicrobiota bacterium
CGCCTTCGCGCGCTTCATCGGGGCGCTGGAGTTCCTGCACGCGCAGGGCTTTAGGGGGCGGGAGTTCATCCGGGCGGCGGAGCCCGCGCTCAGGAGGCTCCTGATCGAGCGCGGCTGGCTGCCCGAGGGGGCCCGGGCGCCCTCCGGGACGGGCTACGCGCGCCACCTCCTCCACCACGACGAGCGGGACCGCTTCGCGGTGGCGGCCATGGTGTGGAAGCCGGGCCAGGGCACCCCCATCCACGACCACGACGGCGCCTGGGGGATGGTGGGGATGGTCGAGGGGGGGCTGGAGGTCGTGAACTTCTCGGCCGGGGCCCAGCGGGGCGGGGGGGAGGTGTCGCTCCGGCGGGAGGCGCCCCACGCCCCGAAGGCCCGCCAGGCCGATTGCGTCTGCGCCTGCGCGGACATCCACCAGGTCGCCAACCCCTTCGGGGAGACGGCGGTCTCGGTGCACGTCTATCCGCGGGACCTCGAGAAGTGCAGCGTCTTCGAGCCGGCCGGGGAGGCCTCGGGCCGCTACGCCGCGCGCACCGTCCGGCTCGACTACACGAAGAAGGCTTCCTCATGAGCGTTTCGTTTCTTGGCCTGTCATTCTGGGCGCGGCGAGGAATCTCGGTGTGGATTTTGAACCGAGATTCTTCACTCCGCCTCGCTCCGTTCAGAATGACAACAAGGCGGGTGGACCAGGGCATCACTTAGGCGTCATGAACAGGAGAGCCGAATGAAACCCAAGGGGAGCTGGCGCTCGGGCCACGAGGAGGTCCCGGGCTTCCGCATGTTCTACCGCGACTGGCGCCCGGCGGGCGGGGAGAGGTATCCCCCCGTCGTCGCCCTCCACGGCTCCCTCGTCCAGAGCTCGATGTGGATCAGCGTGGCCGAGGGGGTGGGCTCGGCGCGGATGGTCTGCCCCGACCAGCGGGGCTACGGGCTCTCCGGGGACCCCGGCCGGGGGGAGGCGGCGGCGGACTTCGCCCGTGACGCGATCGCCCTCGCCAACGCCCTCATGCTGGAGCGCTTCACCATCATGGGCCACTCCTTCGCCTACGCCATCGCGCTTCAAGCCGCGCGCATGGAGCCGGGCCGGGTGGCCGGCGCCGTGCTGGTGGACCCCACCGTGCGGGACCCCTCCGGCCACCAGCAGAACCTCGCCCAGTCGGTCGAGCGGCCCGCCTCCTTCGCCTCCCTCCAGGAGGCCGTCCGCTACTTCAGGCGGAGCGAGGAGGGCGCCTGGCCCAGGGCGGGGCTCAACCGCTTCATGCGGGAGCTGATGGCCGCGGACGGGGGGGAGAAGGGCACCTGCCGCTGGCCCTACACCAGGGAGAGGCTCCTGCGCCTGCGGGCCTTCCAAGCCTCGGCGGGGAGCGACTACGACATCGCGAACGCGGGGCACGTGAAGTGCCCCGTCCTCATCTTCCGGGGGGGCTTGAGCCGGCGCTTCACGGCCGAGGCGGAGCGGCGGCTGAGGCGGGCCCTCCCGGACGGGGCCCAGTCGGTGCTCTGCAGGAAGAGCGGCCACTTCCCCTCGGTGAACGAGCCCAAGCGCTTCAACGACGCCCTGCGGAAGTTCCTGGCGAAGACGAGGTAGGGGGCGCGCGGAGGTGGTTCGCCCCTGCGTACGGGGCAGGCATTCGCCCAGGCGTTTTGTCCTCGCCCCTGCGGAGAATCGCCCCCCGCGCGCCTCCGAAACCACCCCTCCCGGCGTTGTGCGCTCCCGGCGGCGCGGGTATCATGCTGCCCGGCGCCGGCGGCCCCGGCGCCGCTCCCCGGCAGGCAAGCCCCTTCGGCGTGCGAGGGCGCTCCGTGTCCAAGATTTTCCCCAGCTCGAGGGCCGCGGTGGCGGACGTCCCCTCGGGGGCGACCCTCCTCGTCGGCGGGTTCGGCATCTGCGGGATGCCCCACAACCTCTGCAGGGCCCTGAGCGAGCGCACGGACGTGACCGGTCTCCGCCTCGTGAGCAACGCGGGCGGGATGGACGGCTGGGGGGCGGGCCTCCTCTTCGAGGCGAGGAAGGTGAGGGCCGTGCTCGCCTCGCGCGTCGGGCCCGCCTGCAAGGCCTACGAGGGCCAGGCGATGGCGGGGGAGATCGAGCTCGAGCTCGTCCCCCAGGGCACCTTCGCCGAGCGCATCCGGGCGGGCGGGGCGGGCATCGGCGGCTTCTTCACCCCGACCGGGGCGGGCACCGTGGTGGCCGAGGGGAAGGAGAGCCGGGTGATCGGCGGGCGCGAGTACATCCTGGAGAAGCCCATCCGGGGGGACGTGGCCTTCGTCCGGGCCTGGAAGGCGGACCCGGCGGGGAACCTTGTCTACCGCCTCAGCGCGGGGAACTTCAACCCCGTCATGGCCATGGCGGCGGCGCTCACCATCGCCGAGGTGGAGGAGGTCGTCCCCCTGGGCGCGATCCCGCCCGGGCAGGTCCACACGCCCGGCATCTTCGTCCAGCGGGTCGTGGTGGGTGAGGTCGCCGACAAGCCCATCGAGATCCGCACCACGCGGCCCCGGAAGGGATGAGCATTGGCGCTCAAGCGGGAGGAGATCGCGCGCCGGGCGGCGCTGGAGGTGCCCCGGGGGGGCTACGTCAACCTGGGCCTCGGCATCCCCACCCTGGTCAGCAACTTCATCCCCGGGGGCTGGGGCGTCACCATCCACTCCGAGAACGGCATCCTGGGCGTCGGGCCCTTCCCCTACGAGGGGGAGGAGGACCCCGACCTCGTCAACGCGAGCAAGGAGACGGTCACCATCCTCCCCGGCGCGGCCTTCTTCGACAGCGCCACCTCCTTCGCCATGGTGCGCGGGGGCCACGTGGACGTGACCATCCTGGGGGCGATGGAGGTGGCCGCGAACGGGGACCTGGCCAACTGGGCCATCCCCGGCCAGAAGATCTCGGGCATGGGCGGGGCGATGGACCTCGTGGTGGGGGCCAAGAAGGTCATCGTCACCATGGAGCACGTCACCCGCAAGGGCGAGCCCAAGATCAAGGAGCGCTGCGCCCTCCCCCTCACCGGCAAGGGGGTGGTGGACCTCGTCGTGACCGACCTCGCCCTGATCGAAGTCGCGGAGGGGGGCCTCCTCCTCCGCGAGCTGGCCCCCGGCGTCTCCGAGGAGGAGGTGCGCGCCAAGACCGGCGCGCCGCTGCGGGCGGCCCCCGGCCTCAAGGAAATGTTCGCCGCCGCATGAAGGCCCGATGATCGACTTGGAGCGGTTCTCCCGCGACCACTGGGGCCCCCTGCGCCGCCACGCCTACAGGCTCACGGGCAGCATCCTGGACGCCGAGGACGCCGTGCAGGAGGCCATGCTCCGCGCCGTCGAGATGGGCCCCGCCCTCGACAGCGCGGGGGACCCCGCCGAGTGGCTCCACGTCGCGGCCACCGAGGCCGCCCTCGCCCTCCTCCACGAGCGCCCCCCGCTCGCCCTCGACGCCTTCGAGCTCCCGGACCTCGTCCAGACCCCGGGCCCCGGCGCGCCGCCCTTCGCGGGCGAGGAGGGCTGGCCCGGGGTGGACCTCCCCTTCCTCTTCCCCCTCCAGTACATGGACCCCGAGCAGCGGGCCGTGGCCGTCCTGCGCGACGCCCACGAGGACGGCGACCGCCTCGCCGCCGCCGCCCTCTCGGCCACCCTGCCCGAGGTGTTCCAGATCGCCGAGGCCGCCGGGCGGCGCCGGGCCGAGGTGCGCCGCCGCTGGGGGCGCAACGTGCCCTCCGCCCCCCCGGGGGACGACCCCGCCTCCACCCGCACCTTCGCGCGCTTCACCGAGGCGCTCGGGCTGCGCGACAAGGCCCTCCTCCAGGGCCTGCTGCTCGGCGAGGCCGAGATGATCCTGGACGGCCGCCGCGAGAGCGGGCGCGCCTTCGTGGCCACCGCCTGCGCCGAGGCGCTGGGCGAGGCGGGGGACGACGCGCGCTTCACCCCGGTCTGGCTGAACGGCTGCCGGGGGCTCCTGGCCTGGGCCTGGCGGGAGCACAGGGACGAGTGGCGGCGCGGCGCGGCCCTCCTGGCGCTCTGCGCGGGCAGCCACGTCCGCACCCTCAACTGGGAGACGGACGGGCACATCCTCAGGAGCATCCGGGCGGAGGAGCCGGGGTAGGGGGGGTCAGGCCGCTTCGATGGGGCGGACCTTCTTTTCGATCTTGGGCCAGCTGTCGCGCATGGCGCGCTCCAGCTCGTAGTGCCCCTGGAGGTTGATCCAGAACTCCGGCGTTGTGCCAAAGTACTTCGACAGCCGAAGCGCCGTATCCGCCGTGATCCCGTTCTTCCCGTTGACGATGGTGTTGATGCGTTTGGCGGGCACGTCGATGTCGCGGGCAAGCTTGTTCTGGCTCACCCCGAGCGGCTTCATGAACTCCTCCAGCAGGATCTCGCCGGGGTGGATGAGGGCCAGTTTCTTGGGCATGGGTCTGGTCTCCGTTAGTGGTAGTCCACGATCTCTACGTCGTGGGCAGCGCTGTCTTTCCACCGGAAACATATGCGCCATTGGTTGTTGATACGAATGCTGTATTGCCCTCCGCGCTCTCTCCTTAGAGCCTCCAGGCGGTTGCCCGGGGGTTTCATCAGGTCCTCCAGCTTGCTGGCTGCGTTCAGCACCTTCAGCTTTCGCCGT
>JACPCT010000048.1 GCA_016184445.1 Candidatus Tectimicrobiota bacterium
CGCCGTCCTGCTGAACTGGCACCAGGCCCGGGCCTACTGCGCCGCCCAGGGGAAGCGCCTCCCCACCGCCCCGGAGTGGATCGAGGCCTGCCGCGCGGGGGGAATGGAGTTCTCCGGCTCCATCTGGGAGTGGACCTCCACCGAGGCCGCGGGCCACGGGGAGGGGGCAGGGGCCCCCTTCAAGCTCCTGTGCGGGCCCGGCCCCGAGTGCAGCTGCACCCACGCCTACCATCCCGACTGGCGGAACGAGGTGAAGGGCTTCCGGTGCGCCCGGGCGGAGCCGAGCGTGCGGCTGAACCTGGGGCCCTCCGCCCGGCCCTGAGGGGCGCGAAACCGGCCGCCCTCCTCCGGTGTTTGCCTGAATAGGGTTGCGGATCGTCCGATGGAGGGGAGGGAACGCCATGCGACTCTCTGGAAAATTCGCGCACCTACTCGGCGCGCTGGCCTTGGCCTTCCTCGCCGGCGGCTGCGCCGGGCTGGATGCCCTGGAGGCCGGGGCCCCCATCCGGGCGATCGCGCTCTCTCCCTATGCCGACCGGCCCGCCGAGCTGATCGTGCTCACCGGCCCAACCCCCCTGGACGGGTACAACGACACCATCAGTGCCGTGCTGGTGCGCTTCGAGGGGCAGCGGCTGGCCCTGCGGTCGGGGACCCTGAGGCAGGCCTCCTCCTACCGGGGAACCATGCGGGAGTTCCTGCGCGGGGCGATCATGCCGGCCTCCTTCCGCCTCCTCGAGGTGCGGGGCGGGGGGGGACGGACGCTGGGCTACCTCCTGGCGCGGGAGGAAGGACTCGTGGACGTCTTTCTGGACGCGGACGAGGTCCTCGTCGCCAACGCCATGCCGGTCAAGACTCCCTGATCCTGGAGCAAATAGACGGCCTCCCGGCCGATGACCGGCCGGGAGGCCGCTTGCGCTTTCCCAGGCCCCTAGCAGTGATAGGCTTCTCCGAACTTCGAGGCGGCCCCCGCCGCCGCCGGCGCCCCCACCTCCACCTCGGCCCATTCCAGCTCCACGCAGCAGGCGTTGCACATGGGGCCGGTGGCCGGGGTAGCGTGCGAGAAGACGTGGTGGCGGAAGGTGCGCCCGCAGTTCGGGCACCGCCACACCCGCTCCCGCCTTTTCTCCTCCATCAGGCCAACGGTCGTTTTCATGATCCCCTCCCGCTTCTCCCCACCTTCCCTCCGGCGGGGAATTCCACGGCATACTTATCCTCTTTATGCAAATGCAATCCCTGTGCCCGGAGACGAGAGGAAGGAACAGTTTATTTTATTGAAAAGAAAAGAGTTGTGGAAGCGCCCTCGCCTTGCGATGCCCTTGGAGAGAGCGCGTTGAGGCAAAATGGCGCAGGGCTGTTTCAGGCTGCTACGGTTCCGCGGATC
Source organism: Candidatus Tectimicrobiota bacterium (assembly GCA_016184445.1). Taxonomy (GTDB): domain Bacteria; phylum UBA8248; class UBA8248; order UBA8248; family UBA8248; genus 2-12-FULL-69-37. The sequence continues at coordinate 1,382 of JACPCT010000048.1, forward strand.
ACACCCACAGCTCTTCCACCTTGGCCACCCGCCATCCCCACCACTCGGGGCCCTCGCGGACGTAGCTCCACTCGGGATTCCGCCGCACGTCCCGGAGGGCAGCCATCACGGCGCGGAAGGTCTCGGCCGACTCCTCGGCGAACTCGAAGTAGGTGAGGAAGTCGTAGCCGCCCGGCAGGCCGTAGCCCTCCTCGCGGTGGAAGAGCCGGCGCACGATACTGGGGATCCCCTCGCGGGCGGCCAGGGCGTGGCCCTCGGCGGTCATCGCCCCACCATCGTCGTAGCGGGGGAGGAAGAAGCTCTCCCGCCGCATCCAGTCCATGGCCCACCACTCGGGCGTCTTGTTCTGGAACATCGCCACCCCGTAGGGAAGACGCGCGCCGGGGCCGGGCGCCAGGGCCTTCTCATAGGCGAAGCGGGTCATGGCCTGGCTGGTGTAGCTGCGGGGGCGCTGCACTCCGGCCAGGCTCTCGACCGACCCCCGGATGCGCTCGACGGCGCGGCGCAGGCCCTCCTCGTACTCGGCGAGGGGCTCGGGGCTGGCGGCCTCGATCCGCACCAGCGCCCGGGCATCGAGGAGGGAGGGATGGGGGAGGTCGCACGCCCGGCTCAGGGCGGGCAGCGCCCGGAGGAGCTGGTAGCGGCCCCGGCGGAAGGCCGCCGGGGAGGGCGGTCCCTCCGCACGGTGCGCGTTCTCCATCCCCTCGCCCAGCCGCTCCCAGGCGCGGATGAGGTCCCGGTCCTCCCCGCCGGGCAAGCGGACGAAGAGGAAGCGGCCGTGGCCGGTCACCTCGGTCGTCAGGTTCAGCGCGCCGGGCTCCATCCGCGCGGTCCTCCGGGGGGCTTCCGCCGTGTGGATGTTCCCTCCATAATGCAACCATTGCCTCGGAAAGGGAACCGCCCCTTGAGCCAGGGATCCGCGCCGCCCCGCGCCGAAGGAGAGATGGCCCGCCGCCTGGCCGAGATCCGGGAGGAGGACCTGCGCCGCTGGGTCGGGGCCTTCTCCGGCCTGCGGCACGGCCAGCGCGAGCCCGAGGCCCTCGCCGCGCGGGCCGATCTCTTCGCCCGCGAGCTGGAGGGGATGGGCCTCAAGGCCTCGCGCGAGCCCATCGCCTACGGGGGCCGCACCTACCACAACATCCTCTCCGAGGCGCGGGGCCGGGAGGCGGGACTCCCTCCCCTCCTCATCGGCGCGCACTACGACGCCGCCTGGGGCACCCCCGGCGCCGACGACAATGCGAGCGGGGTGGCCGCCCTGCTCGGGGCGGGCCGGGCGCCCGCCTCGGCCCCCCCGCGGCGCACGGTGCGCCTCGCCGGGTTCAGCATCGAGGAGCCCCAGGACGCGGGGGACCGCGCCTGCCGCCACGGCAGCCGCCACCACGCCCGCGAGGCCCGGCGGCGGGGCGAAAGGCTCGCCGGGGTCTACATCCTCGAGATGGTGGGCTACACCGACCCCCGCCCCGGCAGCCAGCGAATCCCGGTGAAGCTCCCCGCCGCGCCCGAGGCCGGGACCTTCCTGGGCGCGGTGGGCACGCGCCGCTCCCGCCACCTGCTCGCGGGCATCCGCGAGGCGGCGGCGCGCCACGTGCCCGGGCTCCAGGTGATCACCCACGCCGTGGCCCTGCGGGGCTTCCTCCTCCCCATGAGCCGGATGAGCGACCACGCCCCCTTCTGGGACCGGGGCTTCCCGGCCGTCATGCTCACCGACACGGCCTTCCTCCGGAACCCCCACTACCACCAGCCCACCGACACCCCCGAGACGCTGGACTTCGCCTTCCTCACACAAGTCACCCGCGCCCTCGCCGCCGCGGCGGCGGAGGGATAAAGTCGAAACGTTCAGCGGAAATGCGGGGCAACCGTGGCCGCTCGGGGACGAGCCCTCACCCCACCCCTCTCCCAAGGGGAGAGGGGGCAAAAACCTTCGAGGCGCTGCGGACACCCTCTCCCTCCGGGAGAGGGCAGGGTGAGGGAAGGTTTCCGCTGCCCCTTGAGCCGTAGGAGGGGCCGCTCCCAAGAGCGCCGGAAAAACCCTGGCGGAGACTAAACAATCCGAAATTGGACCTGCGGAATCCGGTTTGACGGCCCGGGGCCTCTTGCCTAGAATGGCCCCCGACGATACGGAAGGGACCCCCTGAGTTCCCCGACGGGAGCCGGAGGCGCTCGGCGCGCCGCTGCCTGACTTGCTTCCACCCCCAGGCCCGGGACGGCCACCGCGAGGGGACGGGTTCGCGGACGGTCCCTGGCAGGGAGGCCCTTCCTCCCCCGCTGAGACCCTGTTTCCTTCTTCTTCTCTGAGGAGAGCACGCGATGGCCTTCGACCTGCCCAAGCTGGACTACCCCAACAATGCCCTCGAGCCCCACATCGACGCCATGACGATGGAGATCCACCACGACCGCCACCACAACGCCTACACGACCAACCTGAACAACGCCATCAAGGGCACCGCCCTCGAGGGCAAGTCCATCGAGGACATCCTCTCCGGCATCGCCTCCGTGCCCGAGAACATCCGCGGCGCCGTCAACTTCAACGGCGGCGGCTTCGACAACCACTGCATCTTCTGGAAGAACATGAAGCCGAACGGCGGCGGCGAGCCCTCCGGCCCCCTGGCCGACGCCATCCAGAAGGCCTTCGGCGACTTCGCCAAGTTCAAGGAGGAGTTCACCAAGGCCGCCGTCGGCGTCCAGGGCAGCGGCTGGTGCTGGCTGGTGACCAAGAAGGGCTCCGGCACGGTCTCCATCAAGGCCATGCCCAACCAGACCAGCCCCCGCACCGAGGGCCTCACCCCGCTCCTGGGCGTGGACGTCTGGGAGCACGCCTACTACCTCAAGTACCAGAACAAGCGGCCCGACTACGTCGGCGCCTGGTGGAACACCATCAACTGGGCCGACGTGGCCGCGCGCCTCGCCGCCGCGAAGTAGGCCCCGGCCCCCGCGAGGAGAGAGACCCATGCCGCTCAAAGTGGGCGACGCCGCCCCCGACTTCGAACTGCCCCAGTCCCAGGGCAAGGGGCCCGCGATCAAACTCAGCGACTTCAAGGGCAAGAAGAACGTCCTGCTCTGCTTCTACCCCTTCGACTTCTCCTCGGTGTGCAGCGAGCAGCTGCCCGCCTACCAGGCCCAGAAGGACAAGTTCGCCAAGGCGGACTGCGAGGTCCTGGGCATCAGCGTGGACAGCCCCTTCTCCCACGCCGCCTGGGCCGAGAAGTACGGCATC
>JACPCT010000049.1 GCA_016184445.1 Candidatus Tectimicrobiota bacterium
TCGATCTTCTCGATGCGGGGGGAGTGCACGGGGAAGATGCGCTCCACGCCGACGCCGTAGGAGATCTTGCGGACGCGGAAGCGCTCCCTGAGGCCCGCGCCGCTGCGGGCGGTGACCACGCCCTCGTACACCTGGATGCGCTCCTTGTCGCCCTCCACGATCTTGACGTGGACGCGCACCGTATCGCCCGGCTCCATGTCGGGGATGTCCTTCCGCATTCCTTCGCGCTCAATGCGATCGATCAAGTCCACAACCCAGCTCCTTCCCGCGCCTACGGCGCCCCCAGCAGGCGATCCAGGACGACGGCCGCCGCCGAGCGGACCGGCAAATGATTGAAGCCCTCATCCCGCGCCCCCCGCAGGGGGGCCAGGCGGATATCCGACCTCTCGAACACCTCGGGGGCGAGCCCCCAGCTCGTCCCGAACAGGAGGAGGATGGGCGCCTGCTCCCGCCCGATCCGCTCCCGGAGGACGCCGTAGCCCACGGCCCCCGGAACCTCCCGGGCCGAGGTGGCGGCCAGCAGCGGCCGCCTCCCCTCCCGGGCCTCCACCGCCTCGACGGCGGCGTCCAGGTCCGCGGCGACCTGGACCTGCTCCAGCGTCTCTCCCCGCTGGGGATTCAGCTCGCGGCCCTGCCCCTTCAGGAAATGCTCCAAAACCCGGCGCACGAACAGCCGCTGGGGAGGCGAGGGGTGTACCACAAACGTGCCCGCGACGCCATAGGTCCGGCCCGCCCGGGCCAGGTCGTGCATGTCCAGGCTCGTGACGGAGGAGGTGACCACCTGCCCCTCCGGCCCCAGCACCGGATGGTGCAGGAGGGCGACATAGACGCTGCCCACCGCGGCCCCTAGGAGGAGGATTCCAGGAGCTGGAGATCCTCCCCGGTCAGCTTCGCCCGCTCGAACAAGTCCCGCCGGAACTCCCGGGTGCGGCGCAGGGCGGCGCCGCGCCGCCAGCGCCGGATGGCCTCGTGGTTCCCGGTCAGGAGCACCTCGGGCACCCGCAGCCCCCGGAACTCAGGCGGCCGGGTGTAGTGCGGGTGGTCGAGCAGGCCCTCCGAGAAGCTCTCCCGGAGGGCCGACTCCTCGTTCCCCAGCACCCCGGGGAGGAGCCGGGCCACCGCGTCCGCCACCGCCATCGCCGGCACCTCGCCGCCCGAAAGCACGTAGTCGCCGATCGAGAGCTCCTCGTCCACGGCCAGCTCGCGCACCCGGTCGTCCACCCCTTCATACCGGCCGCAGATGAGCAGCAGCCGCGCCCGTCCGGCCAGCTCCCGGGCCTTGGCCTGGTCGAAGGCGCGGCCCTGGGGGCTCAGGAGCACCCGCCAGGGAGCCGCGCCCCCCCCGGCCGAGATGGCCTCCACGGCCCGGACGATGGGCTCGGGCTTCATGACCATGCCCGCCCCGCCGCCGTAGGGGGTGTCGTCCGTCTGGCGGTAGGCGCCCTCGGCGAAGTCGCGGAGGCTCCAAACCCGCGCCTCGATCACCCCCCGCTCCACCGCGCGCCCGAGCACCCCCTCCCGGAAGACGCCCTCGAAGAGGCCCGGCAGCACGGTCAGCACGTCAAAGCGCATCCCCGCCCTCCTCCCCGGCCGCCGGCTCCTCCATCCGGGGCGGCCGGACCACCCACCTGCTCCCCTCCCGGCGGAGGAGCACCTCGCGCAGCGCCGGGATCAGGAGCTCCCCCTCCTCCGGCGTGCGGATGAGCAGGACGTCGTTGCCGCCCGCCCCGAGCAGGTCCTCGAACCGGCCCAGGAGGGCGCCCGATTCGTCCACCGCCTCGGTGCCCTCGAAATCCTCCCAGTAGAGCACCCCCTCCGCCTCGCCGGGGAGGGACGCCCGCCCGGCGAGGAAGACGGCCCCGCGGAGCGCCTCGGCCTCCTCGGGGGTGTCGATCCCCCGGAACTTCCAGACGACGCTCCCCTTCCCCGCGAGGTGAAAGGACTCGACCTCGAGCCTCCGTCCGGGATCGGACTGGAGGAACACCTCCCCGATCCGGCGGTAGGCCGCCGCGTCCTCGAGCCAGGGCCGCACCCGCAGGGCGCCGTTCAACCCCTGGGAGCGGACTCCCTCGCCCACGGCCACCAGCCTGGTCATCGCGGGGAGGCGGCCCTCAGACGGGGATGCCGGCCTTCTCGAAGAGGTTGCGGACCGTCTGGGTGGGGGTCGCGCCCTTGCTCAGCCACACCTTCGCCTTCTCCTGGTCGATCTCGACGAAGGGAGGGTCCAGGGAGGGATCGTAGCGGCCGATCTTCTCGATGAAGCGGCCATCCCGGGGCATCCGCTCATCCTGGACGACCAGCCGGTAGCGGGGGGCTTTCTTCATCCCAGCGCGGGCGAGACGGATCTTCACGGCCAAGTTCTATCTCCTCACGAATTGAGCATCTGGCGCATCATGCGCAGCTTGCCCTGCTTTCCGCCCTTGGAAAATTGCCTCATCACCTTCTGCATCTGGGTGAACTGGCGCAGGAGGCGGTTCACGTCCTGCACCTGGGTGCCGCTCCCGAGCGCGATGCGCCGGCGGCGGCTCCCCTTGATCACCTCGGGCCGGCGGCGCTCCCCGGGGGTCATCGAGTCGATGATGGCCACCGTGCGCGTCAGCTCCTTCTCGTCGAGGTCCATCCCCCGCAGGCGCGGGCCCAGGCCCGGCACCATGGAGAGCAGGTCGGTGAGGGGGCCCATCTTCCGCATCCGCGCGATCTGGTCGCGCATGGTCTCCAGGGTGAACACCCCCTTCTGGAGGCTCTGGGCCATCTCCTGGGCGTCCCCGGGGGCGATGGCCGCCTCGGCCTTCTCGATGAGGGAGAGGACGTCCCCCATCCCCAGGATGCGCGACGCCATCCGGTCCGGGTGGAAGTCCTCGAGGGCGTCCAGCTTCTCCCCCACCCCGGCGAGCTTGATGGGGAGGCCCGTCACCGCCCGCAGCGAGAGGGCGGCGCCGCCGCGGGCATCGCCGTCCAGCTTGGTGAAGACGACGCCCGTCAGCCCGATCTTCCGCTGGAACGCCTCCCCGAGCCCCACCGCCTCCTGGCCCGTCATGGCGTCCGCCACGAGGAGGGTCTCGTGCGGCCGGGCCAGCTCCTTCATGCGGCGGAGCTCCTCCATCAGGCCGTCGTCGGCGTGCATCCGGCCCGCGCTGTCCAGGACGCAGTAGTCGTAGTGCTCGCGCCGGGCCCGCTCGAGCGCCTGGGCGGCGATGGCGAGGGGATCCTTCATCCCCTCCGAGTCGAAGGCGTCCGCCCCGGTCTGCTCGGCCAGCCGCTTGAGCTGGGCGATGGCGGCGGGCCGGGCCACGTCCGCGGGGACGAGGAGCACCCGCAGCCCCTTCCCCCGCAGGCGGAGCGCCAGCTTGCCGGCCGTCGTGGTCTTGCCCGAGCCCTGGAGCCCCACGAGCATGACGACGGTGGTGCCGGCCGGGGCCCTCTCCAGGGCGGCCCCCCGCCGCCCCATGAGCTCGGTCAGCTCGGCGTGGACCGCCTTGACCACCTGCTGGGAGGGGTCCAGGTGGATGGCCCGCTCGGCCCCCGCCACCGCCCCGCGGACCTTGCCGATGAAGTCCCTGGCCACCCGGAAGTTGACGTCGGCCTCGAGGAGGGCGAGCCGGATCTCGCGGAGGACGGCGTCCACCTCCTTCTCGCCCAGGGCGCCCTTTCCCCGGATGTCCCGGAAAATGGCCCCCAAGCGGTCCCGAAGCCCCTCGAACATGCCGCCCATCCCCGGAGAAGAAAAACGGCCCTCCAGGCCGGCCAAAACGCCCGGAAAGCCAAGCAAAACGGCTATTTATAGGAGTCCCGGCGGGTCCTGTCAACCGGGGGGCGGGAAGGGTAGTAGCCTATTTTGAATAAACTGCCAGCCAAGCCGCCGCTGCGCTCACCACGGAAGCAAGTGCGGAGAGTAAAGCGATAATCCAAATACGTGATTCTCTGATTGCCCTTTCGGCTTCGAAAATCCTGCGCCCTAGGTCGTTTCTGTCAATGGTGATGGGGCCATACTGAAATGATTCCTCGTTTCCCGAAGAATAAGGAAAAAGCCCCATCTCTCTTGCGTACTCCACTAGCTTTTCCCCACTCTGATTGCCAAGGACTAAGTGACTTCGGTTTACCCCAGGATTTCTTCCATTGTCCAAACATGGCCAGACACCCCCGCTTCCATCCCCGTGGTCACCCGCAATGTCCGATGAACACGCCCGAAATTGTACCACGCGAAATGAAGCGATACATTATATATCCAAGGAGGGTTGGCGATGAAAGCCACGGTGGCCAAATGGGGGAATAGCTTGGCTTTGCGGATTCCATCCCCATTGGCCGAAGAATGTCAGTTGAAAGAAGGCACGCGGGTTGAAATCGTACGGAATGGAAAGGGGCTTTTGATCCGGAAGCCCCGATTCGTACTCGCCGATCTCTTGGCGGCCATCACCCCCGGGAACATTCACTCCGAGATGGGTACGGGTGAGGCGGCCGGCCGGGAAGAATGGTGAAAGGGGCCAAGTATATCCCCGACCGGGGCGATATCGTCTGGTTCCGGTTCAATCCACAGGCAGGACACGAACAGGCGGGCGATAGGCCCGCCTTGGTTCTTTCCCCGAGAGCGTATAACGAAAAAACTTCCCTGGCGGTCCTTTGTCCCATCACAGGCCAGCGGAAGGGCTATCCGTTCGAAGTGGCCTTGCCCGACGGCCTGCCTGTCAGTGGAGTGGTGTTGGCGGATCAAGTGAAGAGCCTGGATTGGACGATTCGGCTGGCGTCCTTGAAGTGCAAGGCTCCGAGGGCTGTACTGGAGGAAGTGACTGGAAAACTTAGCGCCCTCATCGGCTCATAATGCTGTCATTGAACCCTTCCACGCCTCCGGCATTCCGGGAAGCGAAAACTCGAACCAATTCAACTTAGGACGCCAGCCCGGGAGGGCCTACTCCCCCCGGATTTTCCGGATGGCCCCGGCGTAGTCCGGGGAGCCGAACACGGCCGTCCCCGCCACCAGCACGTCCGCCCCCGCCTCCCTGAGCGCCGGGGCGTTCCCGGCCGTCACCCCGCCGTCCACCTCGAGCAGGGCCTCCGGCCCCCGGGCGTCCATCATCCGCCGCGCCTCGCGCACCCGGTCCAGGGCCGAGGGGATGAACTCCTGGCCCCCGAAGCCGGGGTTCACGCTCATCACGAGCACCAGGTCCACGTCCCCCAGCACCGGCTCGATGCTGCCGAGGGGCGTCCCCGGGTTCAGGGTCACCCCGGCCAGCGCCCCCCGGGAGCGGATGGCCTGGAGGGTCCGGTGGAGGTGGTGGGGCGCCTCGACGTGGACGGTGACGATGTCGGCGCCCGCGAGGACGAACTCCTCCACGTAGCGGTCCGGCTGGGCGATCATGAGGTGGACGTCGAGCACCAACCCGGGGGCGGCCCGCCGGGCGGCCGCCACCCCCAGCGGCCCCACCGAGATGTTGGGCACGAAGTGGCCGTCCATCACGTCGAAGTGGAGCCAGTCGGCCCCCGCGCCGCGGACGGCCTCGATCTCCTCCCCCATCCGCTCGAACTTGCAGGCGAGGAGGGAGGGGGCGATCCGGATCCTCCCCCGCGTCATGTCGGGCCTGGGCATCGAGGGCTCCCTAGTGCGCCTGCTCTTCCACCAGCTGGCCGTCGAGGAAGATCCTCACCCAGGTCCGCCCCGAGGAGGGGATGAGGAGCTGTATCTCCTCTCCCGCGCCGACCTCGCGGGCGAGCGCCTCGCGCTTCTCCCCGCCCGTCTCCAGCTCGATCCGCAGCTTCCGCGCGGGGAGGCCGGGCGGCACCCGGTAGCGCAGGACGCTGTAGTTCCCCGTGATCTGGTCCCCGCCCCGGGCCACGTCCACGTGGACGCGGTGGCCGGCCAGCACCCGCTGGCCGGCCGGGGGGATCTGGGCCACGATCGTCCCGCGCAGCGCCCCCTGCCGGTCCACGTACCGCACCCGGCCCACGTTCATGCCCACCTCGCGCACCCGGTCCAGCGCCGCGTTGACGGGCTCCCCGACGAGGGGGGGCATGACGTAGGCGCGCTCCCGGGGGCCCTGGCTCACGAGGAGGACCACCGCCTCCCCCCGGGGGATGGACCTCCCCTCGGCGGGCCATATCCCGATCACCTCGTCGATGGGCCGCTTCGGGTCGAAGAGCCGCTCCACCAGCCCCACGCGCAGCCCCTGCTGGCGGACGAGGGTCTCGGCCCGGGCCAGGTTCTCCCCCTTCACGGCGGGCACGGTCACGTCCCGCGAGCCCTGGCTGAGCACGAGCGAGACCGTGCGGTGCTTGCGGATGCGCCTGCCGCCCGGCGGGCTCGTGCCCACGACGTGGCTCACCGGCACCTCGTCGCTGAAGACCCGCTCCGCCACCTGGAGGGGGATCCCCCGCTCGCCCAGGATCTCGAGCGCCCGCACCACGTCCATCCCCGCCACGTTGGGCAGGAAGACGCTCTCCCCCTCCTGGAAGAGGTAGAGCCCGGCGATCCCTCCCCCCGCCCCGGCGAGGAAGAGGATGAACGCCGCGAAGGCCCCTCGCATCAGCGCCCGCATCGCCCGCTACCCTCCGCGCCGCCACCGCATGGCGAAGAAGCCGTCCAGCCCCGGCGCCTCCTCGGGCCGTATCCGGAGGGCGCCGTCCGGCCCGAGGAAGCGGCGGGCCGCGGGGGGCAAGGCGCCCTCCCCGCGATCGGGGGCGAAACCCGGCCGATCGAAGCTGGCCGCCACCTCCTCGGTCTCCTCGGGCTCGTTGCTGCACACGGCGTAGACCAGCCGCCCGCCCGGCCGCACCGCGCCCCCCGCCTCGCGGAGGATCCCGCGCTGCCGCGCCCCGTGGAGGGCCAAGTCCTCCTCCCGGAGCCGCCAGCGCGCGTCCGGATGGCGGCGCAGCACCCCGAGCCCGGAGCACGGCGCGTCCACCAGCACCAGATCGAAGGCTTCCCCGAAGGCGGGACGGGAGGCGTCCATGACCGCGGCCGGCACATCCTCGCCGATCCTAGCACAGTTCTCCCGGAGGCGTCCGAGGCGCGCGAGGGAGAGGTCGGCCGCGACGGCCCGCCCTCCCGGCGCGGCGGCCCAGGCGAGGGCGGCCGTCTTCCCGCCCGGCGCGGCGCAGGCGTCCAGCGCCCGGTCGCCGGGCCGCGCCCCCGCGTAGCGGGCCACGAGGCTCGAAGCCTCGTCCTGCACGATGAAGAGCCCCCCGGCGAAGGCGGCGGTCCGGGTCAGGGCGGCACCCTGCGACACCACGCGCAGGCACCCGGGGTCCGCGAGCCCCGGCTCGGTCGCCACTCCCTCCTCCGCCAGGCGGGCGGCCAGGGCCTCCGGCGACGTCCTCCGCGGATTCGCCCGGAGGACGAGCGGCCCCTCGGCGTTGTCCGCCTCGCAGCGGGCCCGGGCCCCCCCGGGTCCCAGGGAGGCGGCCCACCGGCGCGCCAGCCAGCGGGGATGGGACTCCCACACCACGAGCCGCTCCTCGGGGTCGCCGGGAGGGGCCAGGGGCGCGGGCACCTTGCGGAGGACGGCGTTGACGAGGCCCCGCTCCCACCTCCCCTCCCCCGCAAGCTCCACCGAGGCGTTCACCGCGCCGTGGGCCGGGACGCGGTCCAGGAAGAGAAGCTGGTAGGCCCCGAGGCGGAGGGCCTCGCGGACGGGCGGGGGCAGGCGGTCCGGCGCCTTCTCCAGGAACCGGCCGAGGGCGAAGTCTAGGCGGTTCCGCCAGCGGAGCGCCCCGTAGACCAGCTCCCGCAGGAAGGCCCGGTCGCGCGCGCCGAAGGCGGGTGGGGTGAAGCGGCCGACCAGCTCCTCGGCGTTCTCGGGGCGGGACGCGAAGGCGAGCAGGGCGGCGTGCGCGGCGCGCCGCACCGGGTCGGCGCCCCCTCCCGCGCCGGAGCGGGGGACGGCCTTGGGCCTCTTGGTCATCCCCGCGCGCCCAGGCGGGCGCCGGCGGGGAGCGGACGGCCCCGGAGGAAGGCCTCCGCCTCCATCCGCCGGCCGCCCGGGGGCTGGAGCTCCAGGATCGCCAGATCCCCCCCTCCCGTCCGCACCCGCAGCCCCCGGCCCTCGGGCGTCCCGGCCAGGCCCAGCGCCTCGCCCGGGAGGGCCTCCGGGGGGCCCTCCGGGGGGAGCGGATAGGCCTTCCAGATCCGCACCGCCCCCTCCGCGAGGCCGGGCCAGGCCGTCTCGGCCACCGGCCAGGGCCGCAGCCCCCGCACCCGGCGGTCGAGCTCGCCGGCGGCGAGCGACCAGTCGAGGGGGGCCTCCTCCTTCGCGAGCTTGGCGGCGTAGGTCACGCCCCCTTCCGGCTGGGGCTCCTCCTCCGCCTCCCCGCGCTCCAGGCGGAGGAGGGTCTCCACCAGGAGCGGCCCTCCGGCGGCCGCCAGGCGGCCGTGCAGGTCCTCGGCGGTGTCGCGGGGGCCGATCGGGAGGGCGAGCCGGGCGAGCACGGGCCCGGCGTCGAGCTCATGCACGAGGCGGATGACGCAGGCGCCCGTCTCCCGGTCCCCCGCGAGGAGGGCCCGCTGGATGGGCGCCGCGCCGCGCCAGCGCGGGAGGAGCGAGGCGTGGAGGTTGAACGCCCCGAGGCGGGGCACGGCGAGGAACTTGCGCGAGAGGATCTGGCCGTAGGCCGCCACCGCCACGGCGTCGGGGGCGAAGGGAGCGATGTCGCCGGAGCGGATGCGCCCGGGCTGACGCACCTCGAGCCCCGCCTCC
>JACPCT010000050.1 GCA_016184445.1 Candidatus Tectimicrobiota bacterium
TCCGTGGACCACCCCCGCCTGCGCCCCCTTGAGGTCATCCCCGGCCAGGACGGCCACGGGCGGCGCGTGCTCATCCTGCGCGACCCGCTCCACCTGAGCGAGGCGGTGCTGGTGGTGCCGCTCCCGCTCGTCCCCGTCCTCCAGCGGCTCGACGGCCGCCACACCCTCGCCATGATCCGCGAGGAGATCATGGCCGAGCACGGCATGGACGTGCCCGAGGCCAGCCTGCGCCAGGTCGCCTCCCAGCTCGAAGAAGCCCGCTTCCTCGACGGCGAGGGCTTCGCCGCCTGGCGCCTGTCGGTGGAGCGGGAGTTCCTCGCCGCGCCCGTGCGGCCGAGCTTTCTCGCGGGGCGGGGCTACGAGGCGGACCCGGCCACCCTGCGCGCGCGGCTGGATGGCTTCTTCACCGGCCCCGAGGGGCCGGGGCCACCCGGGCTGAACGGCGGGGCGGCCGTCCCCCTGCGGGCGCTCGTGGCCCCCCACATCGACTTCCACCGGGGCGGCCCCACCTTTGCCTGGAGTTACCGCGCCCTGGCCGAGCGCGGCGGGGCGGACCTCTTCGTGGTGCTGGGCACGGTGCACGCCCCCACCCAGGGCTTCTACACCCTGACCGAGAAGGCCTTCGAGACCCCCCTCGGCACCCTGGAGGTGGACCGCGCGTTCACCCAGGCCCTGGCCTCGCGCGCGCCGGAGGACCTCTTCCGGGACGAGTTCACCCAGCGGGCCGAGCACTCCATCGAGCTCCAGGCGGTCTTCCTTCAGTACCTCTACGGGGGAAGGCGGCCGGTCATGTTCGTGCCCCTCCTGGTGGGCTCCTTCGGGGAGTTCGTCGTCCAGGGCCGCTCCCCCCGGGGGGACGCGCGGGTGGAGGGCTTCGTCGAGGCGCTGCGCCGGACGCTCGGGGAAGCCGGGGCGGCGGGCAGGCGCGCCTGCCTCGTGGCCAGCGTGGACCTCGCCCACGTGGGACCCCAGTTCGGGGACGCGGACCCGGTGGACGGGGAGCGCCTGGCCGCCCTGGAGCGGGCGGACCTCGCTTCCCTCGAGGCCACCTGCCGGGGGGACGCCGAGGGGTTCTGGTGGAGCGTCGCGGAGGACGGGGACGCCCGGAAGGTGTGCGGCCTCGCCCCCATCTACACCCTGCTCCGCACCCTGGACGGCTGCCGGGGGGAGGTCCTGCGCTACAGCCAGTGGCCCGACCCGAACGGCACCGTCACCTTCTGCAGCGTGGCGATTGGATGAGGTGCGGGACGAATCGCCGTTTTGTGATCATCGGATAACAGGTTGAACGGGTTCGTAGGGGCGAGGCATGCCTCGCCCCTACAGAGGGACGCGAACCGCGTTTCGAGGAAAAGGAGGCAGCGCGTGCTCTACCTGAACGAGAAGGACATCGAGAGCCTCGTCACCATGCCGGAGGTGATGGAGGCGGTGGACAAGTGCTTCAAGCTCCAGGGCCGGGGCCAGGCCCCGAACCAGCCGAGGCGGCGCATCTTCATGCCCAAGGGGACGCTCCACGCCATGTCCGGCGGGCTCGTGGACGGGGGCGAGGCCTACCTCGGGGTGAAAGCCTACACCACCTTCCCGGGGCTGGGCACCCGCTTCATCTTCATCCTGTGGGACGCGGAGACGGCCGAGCTCCTCTCCTTCATGGAGGCGAACATCGAGGGCCAGCTCAGGACCGGCGCGGCGAGCGGGGTGGCCGCGCGCTACATGGCCCGGGAGGACGCCGCCGAGGCCGGGCTCTTCGGCACGGGCTGGCAGGCCCGCACCCAGCTGGAGGCCCTCTGCTGCGCCCGGCCCCGCAAGAAGGTGAAGGTCTTCAGCCGCAGCCCCGAGAAGCGCGAGAAGTTCGTCTCGATCATGCAGCCCAGGGTGAAGGCCCAGCTCGCGGCCGTGGGCTCCCCGGCCGAGGCCGTCCGGGGCTCCCAGATCGTCTGCACCATGACGAACGCGAAGGACCCGGTCTTCGACGGGAAGGACCTGGAGCCCGGCACCACCGTCATCGCGGCGGGCTCGAACCGGGGCACCAACCGCGAGGTGGACGACGAGACCTTCCGCCGGGCGGCCTCGGGCCGCATCGCGACGGACAACATCGAGGGCTCCCGCTTCGAGAGCGGGGACTTGATCGCCGCCGTGCGGGCGAACGTCATCCAGTGGGGCCAGGTGGTCGAGCTGGGCCTCATCGCCTCGGGCCAGATGCCGGGCCGGGCCTCCCGGGACGAGGTCAACCTCTTCCTCAGCCAGGGGGTGGCCATCGAGGACGTGGCCCTGGGCGCCCTGCTCTACAAGCGCGCCAAGGCGCGGGGCGTGGGCACCCAGCTCCCCATCGAGGGCGTCTTCAAGAAGGCGACGTGAGGGGGAAGGCTCCGAATGAATCTGTAGGGGCGGCCCCCTGTGGCCGCCCCTGTCGAGGGGGCAGGCACGGGGGCCTGCCCCTACGGACCATCTCTTTGAGCGAGCACTCCCATGTCATCCCACCCCGCCGACGCCGCCCGCCGGAACCTCGAGAGCTTCACCCGCCGGGCGGGCTGCTTCACCGAGCGCACCAAGGGGGACAACATCCCGCCCCTGCGCCACGCCGCCGAGGCCATCGGCTTCGGGCCCGGCCAGTGGGCGGCGGACTTTGGCGTCGGCACGGGCAACTCGGCCGTCCCCTTCCTCCAGGCGGGGGGGAGCGTCATCGGGATCGACATCACCCCGGCCATGGCCCGCTCGGGGCGCAAGCGCCTGGCCGAGGAGGGCCTCGCGCGCGGGGCGCACTTCGTCCTCGCGCTCTGCGAGGGGGCCCCGCTCGCGGAGGGGGCGGTGGACTGCGCCGTCTGCCGCAACGTCTTCCACCACCTGGCCGCCCCGCGGGAGGTGCTGCGCGAGATGGCGCGCGTGGTGCGCCCGGGCGGGCACGTCATCCTGATGGACCACCTCTACCCGGACGGGGAGGCCGAGCGCGCGCGCATGGAGGAGATCGACCACGCCCGCGAGCCGGCCATGGTGCGCATCCTCTCCCTGAAGGACATGCGCGCACTCTTCGCGGAGTGCGGCCTGGAGGTGACGGGGAGCGAGACCATGAGCCGCCGGGACACTTTTGAGAACTGGCTCCACGGGGCCGGGACGGCGGCGGAGAGCGTCCCCCTCGTCCGGGCCGGGGTGGAGCGGCTGCGCGGCGAGGGGGGGAGCTGGATGGCCCCCGAGGGCGAGGGGGCGGTCCTCACCGTCCTCCGCTGGGACGCCCTCGTGGTGGGGCGGAGGGGGTGACTCCCCCCCCGGCTTGAAATTTCCCCCCGGTTCGGTTATGTTTCTGCGTCCTACCGGCCGGGCGGGCTCTGGCTGATCCCGCTAATCGCTGGTTTTTCCGTGGGTTGAAAGATTTTCCAGAGCTGAAAGGCTGGGGCCATGCGCGAGATCATCCAGCTGGAATGCACCGCGTGCAAGAAGTACCGCTACTCGACCACCAAGAACAAGCGCAAGACCACCGACCGGCTGGAGCGGAAGAAGTACTGCAAGTTCTGCCGAAAGCACGTGCCCTTCAAGGAGACCAAGTAGATGGCCGCCGCGAAGAAGCCCCTCGCCAGCCGCCGCTGCGCCGTGACGGGCCGGACGGTGAGGTACGGCAACGCCGTCAGCCACTCGAACCGCAAGACGCGCCGCCGCTTCGAGCCCAACCTCCACGTCAAGAAGTTCTGGCTCCCCGAGGAGAAGCGCTGGGTGACGCTGCGCGTCTCGGCCCGGGGCCTCAAGACCATCGCCAAGCGCGGCATCACGGCCGTCCTCGCCGGCCTCCGGCGCAAGGGCGAGAAGTACTAGCCGCACCCCCCCCCGAGCAAGCCAGCCGGACCGGGCGCCCCCAGGGCGCCCGGTTTTGTTTTGGGGGATGGGATGGTTTTCCCCCGGGTCTGTAGGGGCGGTTCGCGAACCGCCCCTACATCGTATGTGCTATTCTATCCACGGTTTTCCGCTGCTTCCGGGGGTAAAGCCGTCATGGGCACCGGCGTCAGGCTGGACGAGCTGGTCAGGGAGAAGCGGGAGGAGATCCTCCGCCTGGCGGCCCGCCACGGGGCGGGCAACGTGAGGATTTTCGGTTCGGTCGCCCGGGGGGACTTCGGCCCCGGGAGCGACGTGGACTTCCTCATCCTCCCCGGGCCGGGGATGAGCCTCTTCCGGCACGCCGCCCTGGAGCGGGAGCTGGCGGAGCTCCTGGGCTGCGAGGTCAACCTGGTGAGCGAGCGGGGGCTCAGGCCGCGCGTGCGCGAGCGCGTGATGAAGGAAGCCGTCCCGCTGTGAGCCCCATGCGGGACGGCCGGCTGAGGCTCCTCGACATTTAATCTTCCTATGCGCTCGATTACCCAACCATTAGTAGGATTTGATCACGAATACTACAGATATCCAAAGAATATTCATCCCTTTCTGCTTGCATCAAACCTAAACGAATATGAAAAGGAGAGTCGTACTGAATTGATAGAAAAAATATCACGTTCTATAAACACTGATTTTCATGTGAACATTCTCAAAAAATATATCGACGAAGCCGATTCGAAATTGCTGCAGAATGTGCTTGGCGAACATGGCATCTTTGGGCATCCATTTTTTCATAGG
>JACPCT010000051.1 GCA_016184445.1 Candidatus Tectimicrobiota bacterium
GCCGGAACAGCTCCTCCTTTCCCGCCAAGCGCAGAACATCCTGGGGGAACTTCGTGTAGATGCACCAGGGCACCACCAGCACGTCCAGCGCCGAGCGGTGGTTGCACAAAAAGAGAACCCCCCCTCCCGGAGGGATGTTCTCCAGGCCGGAGACCCGCAGGGTGAGAAAAAGGCGGAAGAAAACCCCCAGCAGGGAGAACCCCAGCCAAATCATGATCCGCTCTTTCCAGAGACCAGGACCGCCCATCTCTCCTCTCGGCTCACTCCTCCAGGGAACCGGCCGGTGGGGACCGCAGGCGGCCGCCCAGCCGAGCGATTATACAACCCCTTCGGAAAGAAGGCATCCTTCCTTTCCGGTGAACCTCCCACGGCTGGGGCATCTGAGCGAGAGCTCCCCTGCCCGCAAGCAGGGCAAATGTCATACCCCCCGGTTTGTCCTTGCCGGGTTCCCCGGCGGATGCAATAATTCCTTCGCTTCGAGTCCAAAAACACGCCCCTTGGACATGGGGACGCCAGCGGCATGGAGTTGAATCCCCGAATTTTCCGCGAATACGACATCCGGGGGGTCGTGGACCGCGACCTCTCCCCGGCGGTCGTCCGCCTCATCGGGCGGTCCATCGGGACCCACCTGGGCGGGGCGCAGGGGGTGCGGGTCGCCCTCGGCCGGGACAACCGTCTCTCCTCCCCCGCCTATTACCGGGCCATGGGGGAGGGCCTCTGCGCGGCCGGATGCAGCGTCACCGGCATCGGCATGGTGCCCACCCCGTGCCTCTCCTTCGCCACCCATCACCTGGCCGTCCAGGGCGGGGTGCAGATCACCGGAAGCCATAACCCGCCTGAGTTCAACGGATTCAAGGTCACCAAGGGCCTGGAAGCCATCCACGGGGAGGAGATCCTGCATCTCTACCACCTCATCCGGGACGGGAAGCTCCACAAGTCTCCCCGGCCCGGCGGCTTCGAGGAAGCGGACGTCCAGCCCGCCTATGTCGTCCGCGCGAGCCAAGGGCTCGCGCTGGGCCGGCCGGTCAAGGTGGTGATCGACGCCGGGAACGGAATCGGCGGCCCGGTGGCCACCCGGGTGCTTCAGGCCATCGGCGCTGAGGTGACGGGCATCTTCACCGAGCCCGACGGCACCTACCCCAACCACCACCCCGACCCGACCATCCCCGGGAACCTGAAGAGCCTCATCGCCAAGGTCCAGGAGACGGGCGCGGAGGTGGGCATCGGCCTCGACGGGGACGGCGATCGGATAGGGGTGGTGGACCCGACCGGCCGGATCATCTGGGGGGACGAGCTCCTCATCCTCTACTCTGAGCCCATCCTGGCCCGCCGCCCGGGCGAGGCCATCGTCTTCGACGTCAAGTGCTCCTCCCGGCTGGCCGAGGCCGTCCGGAGGATGGGCGGGCGGCCGGTCATGTCCGCCACGGGCCACTCCCTCATCCGCGCCCGCCTCGTGGCCGAGAAGGCCCCTCTTGCCGGGGAGCTCTCGGGTCATATCTTCTTCGCGGACGGCTACCTGGGCTACGACGACGCCATCTACGCCGCCGCCCGGCTCCTCCATCTGCTGGGGTCGGAGAAGCGCACCCTGGCCGAACGGATGCGGGAGATCCCGCCCGCCCTCGCAACCCCCGAGTTGCGGATCGACTGCACCGACGAGGAGAAGTTCCCCATCGTCGAGGAGCTCAAGGCGCACTTCCGGAGCAAGTACGAGACCATCGAGGTCGATGGGGTGCGGGTCAACTTCCCCAAGGGATGGGGTCTCGTGCGGGCCTCGAACACCCAGCCCGTGCTCGTCCTCCGCTTCGAGGCCGCCGACGAGGCCTCGCTCAAGGCCTACCAGGAGGAGGTCTTCGGCCGCCTCAGGCAGTTTCCCTCCGTCAAGGTTCCGAATGCCTAGCCTCCGGCGCTGCTACGGCCGGGATTGGGTCCCTCTCCCCCGGCGGGTCGCGGCCTCCAGGCCTTCCTGCTTCTCCGTGTTGACCGGGGACATCGCCGCAGCCAAGAGAGTCCCCTGAGATGGCGCGCTCCGGCCCCTCCCTGTGGGCGGTCGTGATGGCCGGGGGGAGTGGGACCCGCTTCTGGCCCGCGAGCCGCGCGCGCCGCCCCAAGCAGTTCCTGCCCCCCGGCGGGGGAAGGCCATCCGCCCCCAAGGAGCGGCAGGCGCAGGGCTCGCTGCTCGCCCTGACGGTGGAGCGCCTGAAGGGCCTCGTCTCGCCCGAGCGGACCCTCGTCGTCGGCTCCGCCGCCCACCGCCGCCTCATCCGCGAGGCCCTCCCGGACGTGCCGCCGAACCGGATCATCCTGGAGCCCGAGGGGAGGAACACCGCCCCCTGCCTCGGGCTGGCGGCCCACCTCATCGACAGCTGGGAGCCCGGCTCCATCATGGCCGCCTTCCCGGCGGACCACTACATCGGCCGGCCCGCCGCCCTGCGGCGGCTGGTGCGCGCGGGGGCCTCTATAGCGGGCCAGCGGGACGCCATCGTGACCCTGGGCATCCCACCCCAGTGGCCCGAGACGGGCTACGGCTACATCGAGGCCGGGCGAAACTTCCGGATCCCTGGCGGGGGAGAAGCCCGCGCCGTGCAGCGCTTCATCGAAAAACCCCCGCTCTCCCAGGCGACGCGCTTCCTCGCCTCGGGCGGCTATTACTGGAACGCGGGCATCTTCGTCTGCCGCCCCGAGCGCCTCATCGGAGAGATCGACCGTCACCTCCCCGAGACCGGGCGGCTCCTGCGCCGCGCGGCCACCAGCCTGCGCCAGCGGCAGCAGGCCGCCTTCGCGCGCGCCTTCCGCGGCTGCAAGCCCATCAGCATCGACTACGCCGTCATGGAGCGCGCGAACGGGGTGGTCGTCCTCCCCGCCGAGATGGGATGGAGCGACCTGGGGAGCTGGACCGTGCTCCGGCACTTTCTCCCCCTCGACGATGCGGGTAACCTCTGGCTGCTTGCCCGCAGCTCCCGGCCGGTGGCCCTGGATTCCCGCAACCTCACCGTCTATTCCTCCAAGCCGCTCGTCGCGGCCTTGGGCGTGGAGAATCTGGTACTGATCGAAACCGAGGACGCCATCCTCCTCTGCGCCGGGAACCGGGACCAATCGGTGGGCGGGCTGGTCAAGAAGCTCCTGGCGGAAGGATACGGCCGCTTCCTCTAGGCCGGAGGTTCCATGGAGGCTCAGATTACGTTGGGACAAGCGTTGCTGCTGGGCCTCATCCAGGGGCTCACCGAATTCCTGCCCATCAGCAGTTCGGGCCATTTGGTGCTGGGCCAGGCCGCCCTCGGGCTCAAAGAGCCCGTCCTCCTCTTCGACATCCTCCTCCACATGGGCACCCTCGCGGCGGTGCTGGTGGTGTTCGGGAAGGACGTCTGGCGCATCACGCGGGCCTGGCTCGTGTCCCTGGCCGGGCGGGCGGAGGGCGCGGACCGGGCGTCCGCCCGGGCGGGCTGGCTCCTCATCCTCGGGACGGTGCCCGCCGCCCTCGTGGGAGCGCTGTTCAAGGATGCCATCGAGGCGGCCTTCGCGGCCCCCCGCCTCACCGCCTACAACCTGCTTGTCACGGGATGCCTGCTCTACTTCAGTGGGGGAAGGGTAAAGGGCACCCGCCTGGAAGCCCAGATGACCTGGCTCGACGCCTTGTGGATCGGCACGCTCCAGGCCGTGGCCATCTTGCCCGGCATCTCCCGCTCGGGCTCCACCATCGCGGCGGGGCTCTGGACCGGCCTCGACCGCGAGCAGGCGGCGCGCTTCAGCTTCCTGCTCTCCATCCCGGCCATCCTCGGCGCCTTCGTCCTGAAGGCGAAGGACCTGAAAGCCGTGCCCGACGGCACCTGGGGCTCCATGGCGGTGGGAACCCTGACCGCGGCCGTCGTGGGCGTCATCTCCTTGGTGTGGCTGCTCCGGGTGGTGCGGCGGGGGAACATCCGGGCCTTCGCCTACTACTGCTGGGCGGCGGGCGCCCTGGCCATCTACCTGACCTAGCCTCCCCGGCGGGAAAAAGGGGCGCCCCCGGCCACGGGAGCGCCCCTTCGGTTTCTCGTGATTCCCGTCTAGTGCATGGGCGAGAACGACGCCGGCGCCCAGATCTCCGAGTTCTGGGACATCAGGAACGGCCGCGAGCCCGGAGGCCAATTGGGCAGCTTATGGGAGGCCGTCCGGATCTCGTCGCGGTGGTTCAGGTCCCGGTAGGGCCAGACGTGGATGAACTCGTTGAGGGGCCCCATGTCGGTGGTGAAGCAGGCGGCGAGGGGGGAGAGCCCCTCGCGGGCAGGCAGGTGCTGGGTCCAGCGGCTGAGCACCTCGCCCATCTTGCCCGGGAAAACCGTGTACGTCCGGAACTCATAGACGCCGCCCAGGGCGCCCGACCTCGGCTGCGGCCGGAAGGCGGGGCAGGTCGCGATCTTGGAAGTCTGCCTCTGGATGAGGGACTCGTTTCCCTTGGGGGGCCACCAGGGCTGCTTCATCGTCTCGGCCCGCACCTTGGCGCGGTGACCGGCGTCTTCGTACTCCCAGATGTGCATGACGCGGTTGAGATCCCCGATCTCGGAGTGGAAGAAGCCCACCAGCTTGGACAACT
>JACPCT010000052.1 GCA_016184445.1 Candidatus Tectimicrobiota bacterium
CGCCCAGGCAGGCATCCGCGCGCAGGAGACGGAAGCCCTCCTCCAGGGGACAGACCCCTCCCAAGGGAGCCAATGGCCCTCCGCTGAGGCGGGAGAGCGGATTGGACGGCCCAGGCGGCCCCAGCCCCACGCCATCCACGAAAACGAACAGGAGGGACATTTACAAGGTGCGCCCCACGGCCTGAGCAAATACCTGAAGTTCTTTCATCAATCCCTTGAAAACATCGGGCTTGAGTGATTGAGCCCCGTCCGACATGGCCTTGGCAGGCTCTGGGTGCATCTCGATCATGAGCCCGTCCGCCCCGGCCGCGACAGCCGCCTTGGCCAGGGGCGGGACAAGCCGCCAGGCACCCGCCGCATGACTCGGGTCCACCACGACGGGGAGGTGGGTCAGTTCCTTCAGCACCGGCACCGCGCTGATGTCCAGCGTGTTGCGGGTGGCGGTCTCGAAGGTGCGGATGCCCCGCTCGCAGAGGATGACGTGGGGGTTCCCCTGGCTGAGGATGTACTCGGCCGACATGAGGAGCTCTTCGATGGTGGTGGACATGCCTCGGTCTGGATGGGCAGCCCCGTCATCTCCCGCACCTCGGCGAGGAGCTTGAGGCCCTCCTCCGCCATCCCCTGGAAGCTGTAGGGGGAGGTGCGGGGCTTGTACGCCCCCCCGCGCAGGACGTGGGCGCCCGCCTCCTTGACCGCCCGGGCGGAGATGATGATCTGCTCCCGGCTCTCGACCGAGCAGGGCCCGCCCACCACGATGATCTTCTTCCCCCCGATCTCCACTCCCCGGCCCATGGGGATCACGCTGCGCTCGGGCCGGCCCTCGATGCTGGCCAGCTTGTAGGGCTTGAGGATGGGGACGACGCTCTCCACGCCGTTGAGGCCGCTCAGGGACTCGAGCATCATCTTGCCCCGCTCGTCCCCTACCGCTCCGATGACGGTGCGCATCACCCCCCTGATGATGTGCTCCTCCAGGCCCAATTCGTTGATCCGCCGGATAATCTGGGAGATCTCCTCCTCGGTCGCGCTCGACTTCATGACCACGATCATCTGCCTCTCCTTTCGGCTCCGCGAAACGCCGCCAGATTCCCAAAAAAAACGCCACAGGGCAGGCCCCGTGGCGCTGGGTGACTTGGCCAGGCAACTGGGGCGGCCGGACTGTCCGCCCCCGGCCGCCTCGTTGTGCTAACCGACGCAGGCGCGCGGGCGGACGGGGGTAAAGCCGAAAAACGCGAACCGGCCTCCCGCCTGGTGCGTCACCCGCATGACCGCCGGCCTCCCCGGAAGGGATGACCCTTCCGAAACCGCCGGAAATCTAGACTGTTCCACTCTACCCGTCAAGGGCGGGCCCGGCGCCCCCCGGGCGATTCTCCTGGCCCTCCCGCTGGCCGCTCCGCGTTGACATCCCGGCGGGCGGGAGGAGATCATGCGCCCGGCCCTTCAATCCTGGCTGGCATCCCTTGCCCTGGAGCGCCTCTCGTGAGCATCCAGACCGAGACCACCCTTCAGTTCGACCTGACCGAACCCCAGAAAATGCTCCGGCAGACGGTCCGGGAGCTGGCCGCGCGTCACGTCGCCCCCCGGGCCGCCGAGATCGACGAGAGGGAGGAGTACCCGGAGGACATCTTCGAGATCCTCAAGAAGCAGCAGCTCCTGGGGGTCTTCCTCCCCGAGGAGTACGGCGGGGCGGGCATGGGCTTCATGGGCGGGTGCATCACCATCGAGGAGATCGCCCGCTTCTGCTCGAACTGCCCCCTCTTCATCGTCCTGAACATGCTCGCCAGCCGGGTCATCCACCTGAGCGGCACCGAGGCCCAGCGGCGGCGCTACCTGACCGGCCTCGCCCTCGGCGAGCTGCGCGGCTCCTACGCTCTGACCGAGCCCCACGCCGGCTCGGACGCGGGCAACATCCGCACCCGGGCCGAGCGCCAGGGAGACCGCTGGGTCATCAACGGCACCAAGTGCTTCTGCACCGGCCCCGACAAGGCCGACTTCATCCTCGTGGCCGCCAAGACCGACCCCGGGGCGGGCACCCGGGGCATCACCTACTTCATCGTCCCCAAGGGCAGCCCCGGCTTCAGCATCGGCCGCTTCGAGCGGAAGATGGGGATGAAGGGCTTCTCCACCTGCCTCCTCCACTTCGAGAACGTAGAGGTCCCCCCGGAGAACCAGGTCGGCGAGCTGAACAAGGGGTTCCGCAGCGCCATGCTGGGCTTCAACCAGATGCGGCCCGCCATCGGGGCACGCGCGGTGGGCCTCGCCCAGGGCTGTCTGGATTACGCCTCCAACTACGCCAAGGAGCGCGAGGCCTTCGGCCAGGCCATCGCGAACTTCCAGGCCATCCAGTTCATGCTGGCCGACATGTTCATCGAGATCGAGGCGGCCCGCCTGCTCGTCTACCGGGGGGCTTCCCTCGTGGACGCCGGTCACTACAGCCGGGAGAACGCCCACTACTTCTCGGCCGCCAAGGCCTTCGCCGCCGACATGGCCATGAAGGCCGCCATCGACAGCATCCAGGTGCTGGGGGGCGCCGGCTACATGAAGGACCATCCCCTCGAGCGCTTCATGCGCGACGCCAAGCAGATCCAGATCGTCGAGGGCACCAGCCAGATCCAGCGCCTCATCATCGCCCGCAACCTGCTCGGCCTGTGAGGAGCCCCTGGTGAGCCGCACCATCGAGATTCTCTCCCCCCTCGGCCCGGTGCGCGCGGAGGACCACCCCCTCGCCCCTCGCCCCGGGAGCCTCCGGGGCCTGCGCTTCGGCCTCCTCCACAACAACAAGCCGAACGGGGACGCCCTCCTCGCCCGGGTCGCGGAGCTCCTCGGCGGGCGGGCTCCCATCATCCCCGTCTGGTGGCGCAAGGAGAACCCGGCCGTCCCCGAGCGGCGCCTGGAGGAGTTCATCCCCCTCGTGGACGTCGTCGCCAGCGCGGTGGGAGACTGAGGGAGCTGCACGTCGTGGAGTGTCCACGACTCGGTGAGGCTGGAGAGGGCGGGGGTGCCGACCATCACCTTCTGCTCGAGCGAGTTCGCCGCCCTGGGCGCGAACGAGCGCGGGGCCCTGGGGATGCCGGGGCTGCCCATCGTGGTGGTGCCCCACCCGGTCGGCGGGATACCGCCCGAGGCTGCCCGCGCCCTGGCGGAGGGCGCCATCGAGGAGGTGCACCGCGCCCTCACCGCCGGGGCGGAGGCCCTCCGGCGCGAGTACCGCGAGCGGGTCTACGCCCCGCCCCGGCGAATCGTCCATCCGAAGACCCTCTTCGCCTGAGCCCGCCGGAGAGAACTTGACCGAGTCCGCCCCCCTCCAGAGCGAGCGCATCCAGGTCCGCGACACCCCCGAAGCCCTCCTCCGCTTGCTCGAGGCGCGGGGCTGGGGGGACGGCCTCCCCGTCGTTCCCCCCACCCCCGAGCGGGTCGAGAAGATGATCGAGGGGTCGGGCCTCTTCCCCGGCGCGGAATTGGGCGTCATGCCCCCCCGGCGGGGGGTCGTGACGGCCGAGAACCTGGCGGTGAACGCCGTCATGGCGGGCTGCCTCCCCGCCTACATGCCCGTCCTGGTGGCCGCCGTGCGGGCGGTGCTCGACCCCGCCTTCTCCCTCCACGCCATCCAGGCGACCACCCACCCCGCCGCCCCGCTCATCCTCGTGAACGGCCCTGCGGCCGAGCACCTGGGGATCAACGGGAGCTACGGCTGCTTCGGCCCCGGCCACCGGGCGAACGCCGCCATCGGCCGGGCCCTGCGCCTTCTCCTCCTCCACGCGGGGGGAGCGAGCCCGGGCGTCCTCGACCGCTCCACCCAGGGATCGCCCGCGAAGTACACCTATTGCATCGCCGAGAACGAGGCCGGGAGCCCCTGGGCGCCCTTCCACGCCGAGAGAGGATTCACGCCCGGCCAGAGCACTGTCACCGTCGCCGGGGCGGAGGGCCCCCACAACATCAACGACCACGTGAGCCGCGACGCCGAGGGCCTCCTCGCCACCATCGCCGACACCATGGCGGTCATGGGGAGCAACAACTTCTACCTGCGGGGGGAAGTGCTCGTCGTCCTGGGGCCCGAGCACGCGGCCACCCTGGCCGGGGAGGGCCTCTCCAAGGCGGATGTCCGGCGCGCCCTCCACGAGCGGGCGCGCAAGAGCGTCCGCGATCTCAGCCGGGGGGGGATGTGGGGCATGCGGGACTGGCCCCCCGAGCTCGAGGCCCGGGCGGGGGACGCGGACGCCCTCATCCCCCTCGTGGACCGGCCCGAGGACATCCTCGTCGTGGTGGCCGGGGGCGCGGGCAAGCACTCCTCCTACCTGCCCACCTTTGGGCCCACGCGGGCCGTCACCCGTCTGGTGGAGATCCCCGCCGGGGGCCCCGCGCATTGATTCCCTTTCTGGAAGGATGCTAGGCTGACCCCCTGTTTTTGAGGAGGATTCGCCATCGTGCAGAAGAATCCCGTCGCCGACCGCCTGGTGATCGTGAAGGGGGGCGGCGACCTCGCCACGGGGACCGCCCACCGCCTCTTCCGGGCCGGGTTTCCGGTCATCGTGACCGAGGTGGAGAACCCCACCATGGTGCGGTGCACGGTGGCCTTTGCCGAGTGCCTCTACTCGGGGAGCATCGAGGTCGAGGGCGTCGAGGCCCGGCCCGCCCGCGGCAAGACCCCGCGGGAGAAGCTCGCTGCGGCCCGCGCCCTCCTGGCGGAGGGGATGGTGCCCGTGGTGGTGGACCCCGAAGGCGCCATCGTCCCCCTCGCCCGCCCCGCCGCTCTGGTGGACGCCATCCTCGCCAAGAAGAACCTGGGTACCCGGATGGACCAGGCCGAGGTCGTGGTGGCCCTCGGGCCGGGCTTCGCGGCCGGCGAGGACGCCCACGCCGTCATCGAGACCGCGCGCGGGCACGAC
>JACPCT010000053.1 GCA_016184445.1 Candidatus Tectimicrobiota bacterium
CAGTTCATCGCCGGCAAGGAGCGCACCCAGGAGGAATTCTTCTTCACCTTCAACGCGCTCTACGAGACGGGCAAGCAGATCGTCATCACCAGCGACAAGATGCCCAAGGACACGCCGGGGCTCGAGGAGCGGCTGAAGACCCGCTTCGTCTGGGGGATGACGGCGGACATCGGCGCGCCGGACTTCGAGACGAAGGTGGCCATCCTCCAGAAGAAGGCGGCGGAGCAGAACTTCGCGCTGCCCTCCGAGGTGGCCCACTACATCGCCGAGCGGGCCCGCTCCAACGTCCGCGAGCTGGAAGGCTGCCTCATCAAGATCATCTTCCACGCCTCTCTCCACGGCGCGGACATCGACGTGCCCATGGCGCAGGAGGTCCTCAAGGGAATCATCCATGAGCCCTCCCGCTCGGCGAGCATCGACCAGATCCAGCGGATCGTGGGCGAGCACTTCCAGGTCCGGGTGGTGGACCTCAAGTCCAAGAACCGCTCCCAGTCCTTCGCCCTCCCGCGCCAGATCGCCATGTACCTCTCGCGCGACCTCTCCCGCGCCTCCACCACCGAGATTGGCCGCCGCTTCGGCGGAAAGGACCACTCCACCGTCATCCACTCCACCAACAAGATCCGCGAGATGATGCGGAAGGACCCCGAGTTCGCGGCCGCCATCCAGCTCCTCAGGGAGAAGGCCGAGGCCTCGGTATGATCCCGGGAAAGGCTGTGGAAAACCCATGAGCGGGCGGGCCCTTCCGGGGATTCCCCGCCGCGCCCTGCCGGGAGCGCACCTTCCCCTGCCGGGAATTTCACCGGCCCCGCCCAGGAAAGCAGGTGCAAATCAACTCCTTGCGAGCCTTCCCACAAATCCACAGCCTCTACTACTTCTACCCTTTATTGATCCTAAGGATCTAACCTCAAAGAACTAGGAAGAGGTCTCCCCGTGCGGCTGATACGCCTCACCCTGCGGCATTTCCGCAATTATTCTTCCCTTGCCTTCGAGCCCGCGCCGGGGCTCAATTATCTCTTCGGGCCGAACGGAGCGGGGAAGACCAACCTCCTTGAGGCCATCCACTTTCTCACGCGCCTGCGCTCGTTCCGCCGGGCCTCTCGGAGAGTGATGATCGGGGAGGGGCAGCGGGGGATGTACCTCCGCGGGGAGTTCCACCGCGAGGGAGGGGCCGGCCGGGGGGTGACCCTGGAGGCGGCGGTCCAGGACCATGAGCGCAGGTACCAGGTGAACGGAAAGGAGGAGGAAGACCTGCTCTCCTACCTGGACCAGGTTCACACCGCCGTCTTCTTCCCCGAGAGCCTCCAGATCGTCAAGGAGGGCCCCGGCCTTCGCCGGGCTTTTTTCGACCGGGCCCTGGCGGCCGAGAACCCGGCCCACTTGGCCGGCGCCAGGGAGTACAACCGGCTTCTCGCCGAGCGCAACCGGCTTTTGAAAGGGGGGGCCGACTCTGATATATTGGCTGTTTGGGACCGCCGGTTCCTGAAGTCCGCCGCCCGGATCGTCGCCCGCAGGCAGCGCTATTTGGGTTCCCTCCGTGGACACTTGGCCCTCCTGGAACGTAGCCTCGCTTCGGCCCTGGGCCAGAGGATCGAGATCGAATATATGGCTGAGGGGGCGGGCCTCCCCGGGGAGACCTGGGAGCGCTTGGCCGCTGGAGAGGAGGATCCCGAGGCGGGGGCCGAAGCGGCGCTCCAGCGGAGCGCCGAGCGGCTGGCCGCGGAGGAGCGGCGGCGGGGCGTCACCCAGTGGGGCCCGCACCTCGACGACTTCCGCATCCGGCTCGGAGCCCGGCGGGCCCGGGGCGCGGCCTCCCAGGGGGAGCAGCGGCTGCTGATGCTCGCCCTGATCATCGCCGCCGTCGGCAGCTTCCGCGGGGCCCGGGGGGAGGAGCCCATCATCCTCCTGGACGACCTTAGCTCGGAGCTGGACGAGCGGCGCCGCGGGGACGTCCTCGGGCACGTGGCGGCGATGGGCGCCCAGGTGTTCATCACCTCGACCGAGGGGCCCGGCCCCCTCATGGGCGGCGCGGACGCCGGGTGCTTTTACATCGAGGACGGAGTCCTGGGCGCCCGCTGAGGCCCCGCCCGCGCCGAGAGGACGCAGAAAGGGACCATGGCAACGAAAGCGAAGAAGGAAAACGCCCGCATGGGCGATTACGCCGCCAAGGACATCCGCGTCCTCGAGGGGCTCGAAGCCGTCCGCAAGCGGCCCGCCATGTACATCGGCAGCACCGGCCCCTCGGGGCTGCACCACCTGGTGTACGAGGTGGTGGACAACAGCGTCGACGAGGCGATGGCGGGCTTCTGCGACCTCGTCGATGTCACCATCAACCAGGACGGCTCGGTCACCGTCCGCGACAACGGGCGCGGCATCCCCGTGGACCTCCACCCCACCGAGAAGGTGTCGGCGGCCGAGGTGGTGCTCACCAAGCTGCACGCGGGCGGCAAGTTTGAGCACAGCGCCTACAAGGTCTCGGGCGGCCTCCACGGGGTGGGCGTCTCGTGCGTGAACGCGCTCTCCGAGTGGCTCCACTGCGAGATCCGCCGCGACGGCCACGTCCACAAGATCTCCTTCGCCCGCGGCGTGCCCAAGGCCCCCCTCAAGCAGGACGGCAAGATCCAGTCCCGCGGCACCACCGTCACCTTCAAGCCGGACGCCCAGATCTTCGAGACGCTCGAATTCAACTTCGAGGTCCTCTCAACGCGCCTGCGCGAGCTGGCCTACCTGAACAGCGGCCTCAAGATCACGCTCGAGGACGCCCGCTCCGGGAAGAAGGAGGAGTACTTCTACAAGGGGGGCATCGTCTCCTTCGTCGAGCACCTGAACCGCGCCCGCGAGGCCGTCCACAAGAAGCCCATCTACGTCTCGCGCGAGAAGAACGGCACCATCATCGAGGTGGCCCTCCAGTACAACGACGGCTACAACGAGACGCTCTTCACCTTCGCCAACAACATCAACACCACCGAGGGCGGCACCCACCTCATCGGCTTCCGCAGCGCCCTCACGCGCAGCATCAACCGCTACGCCCAGGCGAACAACCTCCTCAAGAACAACCCCGCCCCCAGCGGCGACGACGTGCGCGAGGGCCTCACCGCCATCCTGAGCGTGAAGCTGCCCGACCCCCAGTTCGAGGGGCAGACCAAGTCCAAGCTGGGGAACTCCGAGATGAAGGGCCTGGTCGAGCAGGCGGTGAACGAGGGGCTGAGCTCCTACTTCGAGGAGAACCCGCCCGTCGCCAGGCGCATCGTGGAGAAGGCCGTCAACGCGGCCCAGGCGCGCGAGGCGGCCCGCAAGGCGCGCGACCTCACCCGGCGCAAGGGCGCCCTCGACAGCGCCTCGCTCCCCGGCAAGCTGGCCGACTGCTCCGAGCGCGACCCCGCCCGCTGCGAGCTCTTCCTGGTCGAGGGCGAGTCCGCCGGCGGCTCCGCCAAGCAGGGGCGCGACCGCAACTTCCAGGCCATCCTCCCCCTCAAGGGCAAGATCCTCAACGTCGAGAAGGCGCGCCTCGACAAGATGCTCACCCACGAGGAGATCCGCGCCATGATCACGGCCATCGGGGCGGGCATCAAGGAGGACTTCGACCTCAAGAAGCTCCGCTACCACAAGATCGTGATCATGACGGACGCGGACGTGGACGGCTCCCATATCCGCACCCTGCTCCTCACCTTCTTCTTCCGCCACATGCGGGAGCTGGTCGATCAGGGCTACCTCTACATCGCCCAGCCGCCCCTCTACAAGGTGAAGCGCGGCAAGTCCGAGCTCTACCTGCGGGACGATCACTCCTTCGAGGACTTCGTCATCTCGGCCGCGATCGAGGAGGCGGAGGTGGCGGCCGCGGCCAACGGCGCCCCCAGGAAGAGGGCCGCGGCCAAGGCGAAAGCCCCCGCCAAGAAGGAGGCGGGGAAGGGCGGCAAGCGGGAGTCCGGCAAGGACGGCGGCGCAAAGGGCGACGCCTTGCGCCAGCTTCTCCTCCGCCTGGCGGGCGCCGAGGCCGCCATGGCCCACTACGCCCGGCGCGGCATGGACGGGCGCATCGTCCGCCTGCTGGCGGACGAACCCGGCCTGGGGCCCGCGGTCCTCGCCTCCGAGAAGGGCCTCAAGGAGATCGAGCAGATGGCGAGGCGCCACTTCAAGGAGGAGCACGCCGGGGACGGCGAGCCGGCCGCCCAGATCCGCAAGGACGAGGAGACGGGCGAGCTGCGCGGCATCGTCTTCCGCACCCGGCAAGCGGACCGCGACCTGACGACGCGCGTGGACGCCTTCCTGATCGAGTCCCCCGAGTTCAAGAACGTCCGGGCCGCCTCCGAGGCCCTCGCCAGGCTGGGCGAGCCCCCCTTCACCATCAAGGCGGGCGAGGATGTGGTGGACGTGAACCGGGGCGAGGAGCTGCTCGAGCGCTTCCGCTCCCTGGGGCAGAAGGGCCTCGCCGTGCAGCGCTACAAGGGGCTGGGCGAGATGAACCCTGAGCAGCTCTGGGAGACCACGATGGACCCCGGCCGGCGCATCCTGCTCCAGGTGTCGGCCGAGGAAGCCGGCCTGATCGGCGGCGTCGATATCTTTTCC
>JACPCT010000134.1 GCA_016184445.1 Candidatus Tectimicrobiota bacterium
CAACCGCACCACGGGGCGCATTCACCTGGCCCTGACGATGGGAACGCTGCGGGCCGATCAGCCCACCCTCGTCCGGGTCCAGCCCGTCAACGCGATCTGGGACCTCCTGGGGCTCCTGCGGACGGACTGCTCGGACCGCACCCGCAACGCCCTCTCCGCCATCCAGAAGGAGGGGCGGGGGGCCTTTGTCTACCTCCAGGCGGAGCCTTCCCCCGAGGATGGCGCCCGCCCGAGGGCGGGAAGCTCTCCGGCCGGCAGCGGCCGGTACGCATCCTCTCCCGACTTCCGCGACTACGGCATCGGCGCCCAGATCCTGGTGGACCTCGGCCTCCGGTGCATCCGGGTCCTCACGAACGACGAGCGGCGCCTTGTGGCGCTGGGAGGCTACGGCCTTCAGCTGGAGGGACGCGTCCCCGTGGGCGTCGAGCCCGCCTTCCGCCGCACCGGGCCAAAGCCCTCCGCGGGCGACTCCTATTTCCAGCGCCCATAAGGGAGGCGCATCGTGGGAATGACTCTCGAGGGGAACCTCAACGGCCGGGGGCTGCGGTTCGGCCTGGTGGCCTCCCGCTTCAACGATTTCATCGTCAAGCACCTCATCGAGGGGGCCCAGGAGGCCCTTCGCAAGTGCGGGGTGGAGGATGACCTCATCGACCTGGTCCGGGTCCCCGGTGCCATGGAGATCCCCGTTGCGGCCAAGCGGCTGGCCGAGACGGGGGCCTACGACGCCATCCTCTGCCTCGGGTGTGTCATCCGGGGAGGGACCACCCACTACGATCTGGTCTGCGGCGAGGCGGCGAAGGGAATCGCCCAGGTTCCCCTCCAGACGGGCGTCCCGGCCATCTTCGCCGTCATCACGGCGGAGAACATCGAGCAGGCGATCGAGCGCAGCGGCGCGAAGATGGGCAACAAGGGCTACGAGGGCGCCCTCGCCGCGGTGGAGATGGCCACCCTCTCGGCCCAGCTGCGCAAGGGCCCCCCCGCGCGCCGGGGGCGCCGGAAGCAGCCATGAGCGGGAGAAGGGCGGGCAGGGAGCTGGCCTTCCATCTGCTCTACCACCTCGACCGCGTGGAGGGGAACGCGGACGAGGAGATGGCCAAGTTCTTCCGCCTCAATTCCGACCGCGAAGGGGACCGGCTCTTCGCCGAGCGGCTGGCCCGCAAGCTGCTGGAGAACCGGGAGGAGATCGACCGGCTCCTCTCCGACGCGAGCGAGCGCTGGTCGCTCCGGCGGATGGACGCCGTGACGCGGTGCCTCCTCCGCCTGGGCGCCTGCGAGATCCTCCACTTCCCCGAGACCCCCCCCCAGGTGGCGATCGACGAGGCGGTGGAGTTGGCCAAGCAATACGGACCGGAGACCTCCTCGGGGTTCGTGAACGCCATCCTGGACCGCCTGCTGCGCGAACAGACTCTCGCCTGACGTGATCCGCGTCCGCCTCTCCCCGCAGCCGATGGAAACGGTCCCCTCCTTCGTGGCCGTCACCGCCTTCACCCAGGAGGAGATCCCGCTGCGCGGCCTCGCCGAGCGGATGGACGCCCTCCTCGGCGGGGAGGCGAGCCGCCTGATCCAGGAGGGCCGCCTCAGCGGCCGGTGGAACTCCCAGGCCCTCATCGCTTCGCGGGGGCGGGTCGGGTCCTCCTACGTCCTGTTCGCCGGCCTGGGCTCCGTCCAGGGATTGACCCTGTCGGCCCTTTCCCTCAGGGTGGAGAAAATCGTGGACCGGCTCCTCCGGACCTCCGCCCGGAGCATCTCCATGGCCGTCGTCGGGAGGGAGACGCGCGGGGCGGGCTTCCCCGCTATCGCCGCGGAGACCGTCCAGGGGGCCCTGCGGGCCCTCTCGGGCTCTCCGCTGGATCTGGACCTGACCGTGTGCGAGCCCGATCCCGCGTGCTACCCTGAGCTCGTCGCCGTGGCAGAGCATGCGGTCTTCCGCCGTCCCGAGGAGCGCGGGCTCTCGCTGGAGGTCGAGGTATGAGGCGGCTGCGGACGAGCTTCCTGGCGGCGGCCTTCCTCGCCCTCCTGGGCGGCTGCGGCTATACCCTGGAGGGGACGCGCAGGCCGGCCTCGCTGGGCGCCGCCCGCTCGATCGCCATCCCCATCATCGCGAACAACACCCGGGAGCCCGGCCTGGACCGGACCCTGACCTCCGCCGTGCGCGAGCGCTTCCTGCTGGACGGCCGCCTCCGCTTGGCGGACCCCGCCGAGGCGGACCTCCTGCTGGAGGCCGCGGTCCGGGAGTACAGGCTCGACCCCATCGGCTTCAGCGGGGCGGACCAGGTGCGGCGCTTCCGCCTCCTCATCCGCACCCGCATCCTCCTGCGGGACACCCAGCGGGGGAGGACCATCCTGGACCAGGAGATCGACTCGGAATCCGAGTTCGACATCGCCGCCGCCATCGGAGGCAGCGAAACCGCCCGGAGCAGCGCGACCAGCACCGCATCCAGTCGCTTCGCCGAGGAACTGCTGAGCCTCATCCTGGAAGGCTTCTAGCGCATGGCCGCCCGCCGCCGCCCGGACCCCTCCCGCGGCGGGCACCGGCCGGTGCTCGCCGACCTCAAGGCGGGGCGCATCTCCCCCCTCTACTTGCTGCACGGGCCCGAGGCCCTGCTGCGCGATCAGCTCGTGCGCGCGATCCGGCTGGCCGTCCTCCCGAGGGAGGCGGCCGACTTCAACCACGACCGCTTCCATTGGCCCGAGGCCCAGGCCGCCGACGTGGCCGCCGCCGCCCAGACCCTCCCGTTCATGGCCCCCAGGCGGCTCATCGAGGTGCGGGGGTTCGAATTAAGAACTTCAGAAGAAGAAGAGGAGGAGGAATCTTCCACAGAACAAGATGAAGAAGTTGCTATTCTACTCAATCTTTTCAGTGATCTGCCTGAAACCACGGTTCTCTTATTCACTGCTGAAAAAGCTGACATGCGGCACAAGGTTTTTCGACGGATGCGAGAGGCAGGGACCGCCCTGCCTATGGAGACACCATCCGAAAGCGAACTTCCCGAATGGCTTCGCCTTCAAGCGGAGGATTTAGGTTTTGCTGTTTCTTCTGAAGCGGCAAGTCTTTTGGTCGAAGTAGTTGAGCCGTCGCTTAGCCGCCTCCGCGCAGAACTGGAGAAACTGGTTGCCTATGCAGGCCCAGGACGAGAGGCGGGAGTTGAGGAAGTAATGGAGGTGGTAGGCCGTTCTAGAATAGAAGCCCTGTACGAGTTAGGAAATGCTCTCAGCAAAGGAAATACTTCCGCTGCTTTACAGATGCTTCACCGCTTGTGTGATACCAAATCTCCTTATGCTGTCGTAGGGACACTCCGGAATCAATTGAAAAGTTGGATCTCCGCCAAGGCTTTCCTTTTGCGGAAGAAATCAAATCATGAAATGGCGTCAATTCTGAAAATAGCACCATATAGAGCTGAGCGATTAATGGAGGAGGTGCAGGGAGTAAGCGGACGTTTTCTGCGTTCCCTCTACGGGAAGCTGATCGAGGTGGATCGCCGCATCAAACGGTCGGGCGACGACCGGCGAAGGCGGGAAACGCTCGAGATGCTCATCCTGGAAATGAGCCAGGACCCCGGCGGGTTCCGGCGGGGAAGGAGGGCTGGGCCGGGGAGCGCGGCGGCCCGGCCCGGGAGAGCCTAGGCCTTCTTGGCCGAGGCCTCCTTATGGATCCGGCGGGCGAGGCGGGAGGCTTGCCGCGAGGCGTTGTTGCGGTGGATCACGCCGTGGGCGGCCGCCTGGTCGAGCAGCTTCTGGGCATCGCGCAGGGCCGAGGGGGCGTCTCCCTTCCCGGCGACGGCCGCGAGAACCTTCTTCACGGCGGACCGGACGCGGCTGCGGACGGCCCGGTTCCGGGTCCGGCGCCCCAGGCTCTGGCGATGACGCTTCTTCGCGGATTGAGTGGTTGCCACCTTATTCCGGCTCCTATCGTGGGTTCTCGCCGGCCTCCCTTGAGGCCCCGGCAACGGCGGGGTAAAATACCACGCGGCTTGATCTTGTCAAGCGTTCCGCCCTTTCTCCGCCCGCGGAATCCCTGTGGCCTTCGAGTCCGGTTCCCCGCCGACATCGCCTGACGCATCATCCCCGGCCGGAGGATCCGCCCCGCCCCGGGAGGGCATCTCCCGCTCCGCCGGGGCCATCGGCTTGGCCACCTTCATCAGCCGGATCGCCGGCTTCCTGCGCGACATCCTCATCGCCCGCGCCTTGGGCGCTGGGCTGGCGGCGGACGCCTTCTTTGTCGCCTTCGCCATTCCGGCCCTGTTCCGCAACCTTTTCATGGAAGGGGCGCTGAACTCCTCCCTCATCCCCATCTATACCGAGGTCCGCAAGGAGCAGGGGCAGGAGGCGGCCCGCCGCTTCTCGGGGGGAGTCGTCACCCTGGTGGGGGCGTTCCTCGCCGTGATGTGCCTGCTGGGGACGATGTTCAGCGAGGCCCTCGTGGCGATCCTCGCCTCGGGGTTCTCCCGCCAGCCGGAGAAGTTCGAGCTGGCCGCCCGCCTCACCCGCCTCATGTTCCCCTTCCTGTTCTTCATCGGCCT
>JACPCT010000135.1 GCA_016184445.1 Candidatus Tectimicrobiota bacterium
GACGATGCGGTCCCCCATCGTCATGGCCTCCACCTGGTCGTGGGTGACGTAGACCGAGGTGGCCTGAAGCTGGCGGTGGAGCCTGAGGAGCTCGACCCGGGTCTGGACGCGCAGCTTGGCGTCGAGGTTGGAGAGGGGCTCGTCGAAGAGGAAGACGCGCGGGTCCCGCACGATGGCCCGCCCGACCGCCACGCGCTGGCGCTGGCCGCCCGAGAGCTGGCGCGGGTAGCGGTGGAGGAGGCGCCGGATGCCGAGGATGTCGGCCGCGCGCTCCACCCGCGAGGCGATCTCCCCCTTGGCGACCTTCCGCATCTTCAGGCCGAAGGCCATGTTCTTGTAGACGGTCATGTGGGGGTAGAGCGCGTAGTTCTGGAAGACCATGGCGATGTCGCGCTCGCCCGGCAGGACGTCGTTCAGCAGGCGGCCGTCGAGGTAGATGCTCCCGCTCGTGATCTCCTCGAGGCCCGCGATCATGCGCAGGGTGGTGGTCTTGCCGCAGCCCGAGGGCCCCAGGAACACCACGAACTCGCCGTCGTGGATGTTGAGGGAGACATCCTTGACGGCGGTCACCTCGCCGAACTTCTTGCCCACGTTTTCGAGGACCAGCTCACCCACGGGGGAGCCTCCACGCGCGCCGCTGCGGGAAAGGAACCCCCGCAAGCTAGACCATCTCCGCCCTTTTGTTCAAGGCGGAGCGGGCGCCGCGCGGGAAGCGGACGAACCGCTCCTGGACTTTGTCCCGCATGATGGGCCGGGCGCGGAGGGGGCGGGTTTCCCGCGTTTGAGAAAAGAAACCTTCCTGAAACCGCGATGTGATTTTCTTGAAGCGGGGAACGCGCTATAATCCGCGTGTTGCTGCCCCACACCTTGAATGCTGGCCGCAGGCGAGGGCGTCGCCCGCGCGGTGAACCCTTTTTGATCCCCACACGTTTTCCGGCCGCGTCCGCCACACCGGCGGGACGGCCGGCGGGTCCATGCGGGCGAAGCGGAGAGGAGGAAAGTCCATGCGGAGGTTCCTCACGGCGTGTCTGTTCATGGCGGTGGCGCTGGCGGCGGGTCCGGCCATCGCCCAGGGCATCACCTGGTGGGAGCACAGCAAGGAGTGGAACAAGAAGCACCCCAACATGAAGGTGCAGTACGAGTTCTTCGCGATGACCCCCTACT
Source organism: Candidatus Tectimicrobiota bacterium (assembly GCA_016184445.1). GTDB lineage: Bacteria > UBA8248 > UBA8248 > UBA8248 > UBA8248 > 2-12-FULL-69-37. The sequence continues at coordinate 1,165 of JACPCT010000135.1, forward strand.
TCAAGAAGCTCTCGGCCGCGCTCTCCACCAAGTCCGCGGCCGACATGTTCACGGTCATTGACACCCTGCTCCCCGGCTTCACCACCAAGAACGTCCTTGCGCCCATCCGGCCCGGGTGGCTGGGCTACAAGGACCTGGACGACATGAAGAAGGCCTTCCTGCCGGGCGCGCTGGAGGGCTACATCCACGAGGGGAAGCTCTACGCCGTCCCCCCCATCGCCTCCGTCTTCAGCCTCTATATCAATAAGGACCACTTCAAGGAGGCGGGCCTCGACGCCGAGAAGGACTATCCCAAGACCTGGGAGGACATCGCCAAGGTCGGCCAGAAGCTGGTGAAGCGGCAGGGCAACACCATCACCCGCGAGGCCTTCGACTTCGCGATGCACTCCTCGGCCTGGACCATGTGGTACATGGAGGCCCTCACCCGGCAGCACGGCGGGAGCATCCTGGACGCCGCGGGGAAGAAGTGCACCGCGAACAGCGAGGCGGGCGTGAAGGCCATGGAGGTGCGGTCCATGTACGCCCGCAAGCACAAGATCTCGGACCCGACGGTGAGCGTGGGCACCAACGCGCTGCCCGCCGACGACGTGCCGAAGGGCCGCGTCTCGATGTTCATTTCCCACGCCGGGAGCGTGGCGCAGTTCGGCCCCAAGGTGATGGAGCACATCAAGGTGGTTCCCTTCCCCCAGGTGAACCCCGCCAAGCCCGTCAGCATCGTCTACGGCTTCGCCCTCGCGGTGAACCCCCACATCCCCGAGGCGAGGCAGAAGCAGGTGCACGACCTGATCAAGCACGTCATGGCCAATCCCAAGCAGTGGTACGACAAGACCTCCTACCCCTTCCCGAGCGCGAACTTCCTGCAGCTGCCCGGGATGGACGAGGCCAGGAAGACGCGCTACCTCGACGTGTTCGTCGGCGACATCAAGACGGGCGTCTTCGTCACCCGGTCGCCCCACTTCATCGAGATCGCCGATGCCATGCACCGGGCGATGGAGCGGGTGGTGCTGAAGGGGGAGGCCCCCAAGAAGTCCCTCGATCAGGCCTGCACGGACATCGACCGGGCGCTGGCCAAGAAGTAGGCGGGACCCACGCGGATGGCGGAGTCATACGCACCGGCTGCCAAGGTCCGGCCCAAGGCGGGCTTCGATGACCGGCTCCCGTTGGGGGCGGCCCGGGGGGAGAGGCTCTCCCTCCGGGCCCGCCTCCGCTGGGCGGGCTTCCTGTTCGTGCTGCCCGCCCTCCTGCACCTGCTCACCTTCAAGTTCTACCCCATGATCGAGGCCGCCCGCCTGAGCTTCTTCCGCTACGACCTCCTGACCCCGCCCGTCTTCAACGGGCTGCAGAACTACAAGGCCGTCTGGGAGAACCCGCTCTTCCACCAGTCCTTCTGGGTCTCGGCCAAGTACATGTTCGGGGTCTCCCTCCCCGAGTGGTTCCTCGCCCTCGGGCTGGCTCTCCTGCTGAACCGCCAGATGCCGGGGCAATCCCTCATCCGGCTGGCGTACTTCCTGCCCATCGCCATGTCCCAGATCGTCGTCGCGATGGTGTGGAAGTTCATGTACAACCCCCTCGGCCTGGTGAACACCCTCCTCGGCTTCGTCGGGGTCGGCCGGATCAACTGGCTCTCCACCGAGGAGACGGCGCTCCCCGCCCTCATCGCCATCGGGGTCTGGCGGGGCATCCCCCTGTTCGGCGTCATCTACCTCGCGGGGCTCCAGTCCATCCCCAAGGAGTACTACGAGGCCGCGACCATCGACGGCGCGGGCCCCTGGCAGCGCTTCGTCCACGTGACCATCCCGCTCCTCCTGCCCACCATCCTCTTCGTCATGGTGATGTCGCTGCTGTCGGCGGTGAAGGTTTTCCTGAATCCCCTCGTCATGACGGAGGGCGGCCCGAACGGCACCACCCGGGTGCTGCCCTATTTCATCTACGAGACGGGGTTCGCTTATTACCGGATGGGGGAAGCCGCCGCGGCCTCGATGGTGCTCTTCGCCTTCGTCTTCGGGTTGACCTTGATCCAGCTGCGGCTCCTGCGCCAGGGAGGGGTGGAATGAGCCGGAAGGCGCTGCCGCGCTGGGGCGGGCGGCTCACGACCTGCTTGACCATCGCGGGGCTCGGGCTGGTGCTCCTGCCCTACTTCTGGATGCTCTCCTCCTCCCTGAAGACCGGGAGCGAAGTCTTCGACCTCCCCATCAAGTGGCTGCCCGAGGCGGCCCAGTGGGGGAACTACCCCGACGCCCTCTCCCGGGGCAAGTTCCCCACCTACTTCTTCAACAGCGCGGTGGTGGCCTTCGCGGTGATGACGGGGAACCTCATCTTCTGCAGCATGGCGGGCTACGGCCTCTCGAAATTCCGCTTCCCCTGCCGCGAGGCGTGCTTCCGCCTCATCCTGAGCACCATGATGCTGCCCCTCGAGATCATCCTGGTGCCCACCTTCCTCGTGGCGCGCCAGTTCGGCCTCGTGAACAACTACGGGGGGCTCATCGTGCCGCTGGCCGTGGACGCCTTCGGCATCTTCCTCATGCGCCAGTACATCAAGGACCTGCCGGACTCCCTCATCGAGGCCGCCCGGCTCGACGGCTGCAGCGAGTTCGGCATCTTCTGGCGCATCATCCTGCCCAACTGCAAGCCGGCGCTGGGCGCGCTGGCGCTCCTCACCTTCCGGGACAACTGGGATCAGTTCCTGTGGCCCCTCATCGTGGCCTCGAAGGACGTCCTCAAGACCTTCCCCCTGGGGCTCGCCCAGATGGAGGGCATCGACTCGGCCGCCTACCACGAGATCATGGCGGCGGCCGTGGTGGGCATGATCCCGACCGCGCTCGTCTTCCTGCTCTTCCAGCGCGCCTTCGTGCGCGGCATCGCCCTCAGTGGGCTGAAGGAGTAGGGGCCGCTTGCGCCTCTAGGGCCTCCTCCCAGCCGATGCGCCGGGCCTCCACCTCGCTGATCTTGTAGACCTTCGCCTGGAAGCCCCGCAAGGTGTAGCCGCCGAACGCCTGATCCAGGAAGGGGTCGCGGTTCGGCGTGAGGGTGTTGGCGTTCGAGCGGAAGGCCCCGTAGAGGTGGGGGAGAGCCGCCTCCTCCTCGGGGTACCACCAGGCGTGCTCGACGTTGATCACCCTGGGGTGGATGCCCCCGAAGAGCCGGGCCTTCTGCGCGCAGCGGCCGCGCGGGCTCTCGATGCAGACCCAGTCGCCCCCGGCGATGCCGAGCTCCTTGGCGGCTTCGGGGTGGATCTGGGTCTGGGGCTCGGGGTGGAGCCGGCGCAGGCTCCCCGCGTGGTGCTGCTGGGAGTGGAAGAAGTAGGGCAGGCGCCCCCCGGTGATGACGATGAAGGGATACATCTTCGCCAGATCGGGCGCGCTGTAGGGGCTCTCGGGCGGCTCGGTGTAGAAGGGGAGCGGGTCGTAGCCGTTCTCCCTCCAGCGCGTGCAGTAGATCTCCGCTCTGCCGGTCCGGGTGGGGAAACCGCCTCCCGGCCGGTAGAAGTCGGTCTCGTGCTTGCCGTAGACGAGCCGGTCGAACATGCCGCCCGCCTCGACCACCTCCTTCCAGCTCGTCCCGCCCGCGCGGAGCCGCTCGTCGTAGAACTCGACGACGGTGCGCCAGGGCCAGTTCTGGTCCAGGCCCATTTTCCGGAGGATGTCCCCGCAGACCTCGAATTCGTCGCGCACCTCGCCCAGGGGCTCGACCGCCGGCACGCAGCGCACGTTGCCGTAGGGGCTGTAGCCGTGGGGCCCGGCGAGGCGGTTTTTCTCGAAGTGGGTGGGCGCGGGGAGGACGATGTCGGCGAGCTGGAGCGAGGGGGTCATGAAGTGGTCGATCCCCATGTGGAAGTCGAGCCGCAGGAGCGCCCGGCAGACCTCCTTCGCGTTGCCCCAGGTCATGATCGGGTTGCCGCCGATGGCCGCCCAGGCGCGGACGGGGTAGGGCTCGCCCGTGAGGATGGCGCGCAGGACGGCCGGGTTGTTGGCGTAGAGCCGCGTGCTGGGCCCCGCGCAGAGGCGGAAGCGGTCGGCGCCAAGCTGTTTCCTGTAAAGCTCCTCGGGCAGGGTGCGGGCGAAGTCCTCGACGAACTCCCGGTGGCCCCGGCAGAGGGGGACGGGGTAGTAGTTTCCCCCCCGGTTGTCCACGTTCCCGGTGATCAGCTGGAGGATGCAGACGGCCCGGGGGCCCTGGTGGGCGTTCACATTCATGTCGAGCGCGACACCCCAGCCGACGGCGGCGGGCTTGGTGGCGGCGTAGAGGCGGGCGGCCCGGGCGATGTCCTCGGCCTTGAGCCAGCAGATCTCGGCCGCCCTCCCGGGCGGGTAC